>JAPLUJ010000693.1 GCA_026397695.1 Verrucomicrobiota bacterium
GAGATCCGGCAGGTAAAACCCGTGGCCGCCCAAACGGGAAATATCCGCCGCGAGTTTTTCGGGGTCAAGACGGTCGTTGGCCGGAATCTTGTGGAGATCGGGCATCACCGCGACGATGGAAAAATCCGCGAGAGCCAGGGCTTCGGCGAGGGGGTTTTGAAACACGGCGCGGCGGGTCGTGTTCGAGCGTGGTTCAAACAAAATCCACAAGCGGGCGTCCGGATATCGCTGGCGCAGACTTTGCACGGCGAGCCGGATCGCTGTCGGATGGTGCGCAAAGTCGTCGATCACCTTGATGCCGTTGGCCTCGCCACGGAGTTCCTGACGGCGGGCGACACCCTCAAAGCCCTCCAATCCGGCGCGGATTTCATCAGTCGTTAGACCGGCGAAGGTGGCGGCGGCGGCGGCCATGGCGGCGTTGCTGACGTTGAACTCGCCGGTCATGCGCAGCGAATACGGCACACCGCCAAGCGTGAACGAACTACGGTCCGTCTCGTAGTGGATGTTTGCGACACGCAAGGCGCAGGCTTTTGCGCACCCGACGGTGGTGACCGGGCAGGGTGCGCCGGTGGCGACTTCCAGGCAGTTGGGATCGTCGCCGTTGATGAAGGCCATGCCCGTGCGCGGGACAATGTTGAGCAGGCGCCGGAAGGTGAGTTTGATCTCGTCAAGCGAGGCGTAAATGTCCGCATGGTCGAATTCAATGTTGTTCACCACCACGCACTCGGGCAGATAGTGGAGAAACTTCGAGCGCTTGTCGAAGAAGGCGGTGTCATATTCATCGCCCTCAAGCACCATGAATTCCGATGCGGTGAAATGCGCGCCGCAGCCCAGGTTGTTAGGCAGGCCGCCAATCATGAATCCCGGATCGCGTCCCGCATGCCGCAGCAGCCACGCAAGCATCGCGGATGTGGTGGTTTTCCCGTGGGTGCCGGAGACGACGAAATTGCGCTTCCCGCGCAAGAAAAACTCCTTCAACACCTCGGGCAAGGATTGATAGAGAAGTTTCCGGTCGAGGGCGGCCTCGGCCTCAGGGTTGCCGCGCGAGATGGCATTGCCGATGATCACGACGTCGGTGTCCGCCGGAATGTTGCGCTCGCAATACCCCTCGGCGATGGGGATGCCTTGGCCGCGCAGGAAATCCGACATCGGCGGATAGACATTGGAGTCCGAACCGGTGACGGTGAAACCGCGTTGTTGCATGGCGGCGGCGACGGCCCCCATGGCGGTACCACAGATGCCGGTGAAGTGAAAACGGGATGGGGCGGACATTGCAGGGCGCGAGGCTAGGCTGCGAAATCCACCCTGCCAACCCGCAATATGGGTGAAATGTGCCGTAATTTCAGGCACCGGGTCGCGGAGGATGTCCCTTCGCCGGATTGGAAAACCAACATTATTTCCGCTTGAAACCATGGGGTAACCATGGAGAATCCACGGATGAACGTTCCATTGCCGAGATCACTGGGTGCCGCGTTGTTTGCCTGCGCGGTGGCATTCCCACTGGTTAGTTGTTCCAAGAACACAGCGCAGAAGGCCGAGATCGCGTCGCTGCAGCAGGAAATCGCCGATCGCGACACCAACATTCAGGATCTGGAAACCCGCAGCACGGAACTCGAACAGAAAAACTCCGAACTCGAAAGCAAGGTCAGCGAAGCCGAACAAAAGGCCAGCGACATGGAAGAACAACTCACCCGGGCCAAGAGTGAGCTGGAAACCATGCAGAAAGCCAAGGCGACCGAACAGGCACAGGCCAGCACCAAGACGCCAGCCCAGATCCTCGATGCCACAAAGGAGCAGATCAACAAACAACTTCCGGCCATCGTGTCGATCGAAGGCGATGTCACCCGCGGTCGCGGCGTGCTGATTCAGGCCGACGGGAAAACCTGGTTATATTCCGCCGCGCAGGTGATGAGTGGCAATACGAAACTCACCATCAAGAGCGCGGACGGGACCGCTCTGACAAAATTCGGCGAGTTTCAGGTCGCGACCGACACTTCCCTGGTGCGGCTCGAGATCCAACAGGAAATACCGGTGAAAATCACCATGGACAACACGGCGAGCGTGGACGCCAGCACCCCGCTGGTGGCGGTGATCGCCGAGCCGAACGGTGGCGCGCTGCAAGCCCTGGATTGTCGCATTGCCAAAACCACCGGCAATGATTTCGAAATCGAGACCTACGGCACCCAACAGAGTCAGGGTTGTCCGTTGCTCGCCGCCGGATCCGGCAAGGTCATCGCGATCTTCTGCACCGGCACCACCAGCGCGGACCTCACCTTGTGGCAAAATCCCCAGCAAACCACCGGCTCCGATGCCCGTACCCGCGCCGCCCGGCTCAATCGCCCCATCGAATGGAAGACCTCCAGCCTCAACGGATTCCTCGATGAACGCCGCAAAATCGATGACCTGAACAAAACCACCCGCCTGCTCCACGCCCTGGCTTCGGTGCGGGTTGCCGGCACGTTCCTGCAACTCGGTGGCGCCCTCGGCGGCGGCAGCACCACGATGACCCAGGTGCTCCAACAAAACGCCACGAATCCACTGGTGGTCGCGTTGAAGAAGGTCCAAACGGATCTGTCTAACACCAAGGTGCGCGTGGCCGAACGTGACATCACCCGCCGCCTCGCCAACATCCTGGGCGACGCGCAAAACGCCGGTACCCGACAAGTCCAGGAATTCAAGGGCACCGTGATCTCCTTCTATCACCGGCCCATTGCCGACACCTCGCTGAAGTGGCGCACCGAAGCCGACCAGGCGCTCAAGGCCACGCTCCTCACGCTTGCCCGCTAAGCACGATGCGCCCGCGCGTTTCGGCTTCCCGTGGCTGCGCAAAACGTCTAACGTCCACCCATGGATGCGGGAATTCAGAACCAGCTCGATGATTTCATCCGGCGCATGGGGTTGCGGCGGACCGGGCAACGGGAAATCATCCTCAAGGCCGCGTTTTCCCATAAGGAACATTTCACCGCCGAAGATCTGTTAGGCCGGGTCCGGATAATCCAGGCCGCCATCTCGCGCGCCACCGTCTATCGCACGCTGGCACTGATGGTGGAGGCGGGCCTGCTCCGCGAGATCGATCTGGGAGACGAGCAAACCACCTATGACCCGAACTTCCTCGATAAACCCTCGCACAACCACCTCGTCTGCATCGATTGCGGACGGGTGGTGGAATTCGAAGATGCACATATCGACCTGCTCAACGACTGCGTGACCCGGCGGCTCGGATTCAAGCCGCTCCGGCAAACACTCAAAATCGAAGCGAATTGCGAACAACTGCGCCTCAACGGACGCTGCCCGAACTTGATCGCCACGAGACTGAGCGGCAAACGGTTGCGCAAAAAACGTTAGAGATCCACCCGCGCTCTCGCCATGCCGCGCACCCCCATGCAATTTGTCTGCAATATCATCCTTCCACCACCAGTATACAACCACAGCTCATACCACCCACCCTGATGCAAACCGCCTCCCGCCGTCATTTCGTGAAAAGTTCCGTCCTAACAGCCGCAGCCTTCGCCGGCAGCCGGACGCTCGCCGCCGGTGCCCCCGGCCGCGACATCCCGATCGCGCTGCAACTCTACTCGGTGCGCGGCGATTGCGGCAAGGACATCGACGCCGCACTGGCCGCCGTCGCCAAGATGGGCTTTGCCGCGGTGGAATTCGCCGGCTATTACAAATACGCCGGCAAGGGTAAGGAATTGCGGGCGAAACTCAACGAACTGGGCCTCAAGGCGGCCGCCACCCACATCGCCACCAACACCATGCGCGGCGACACCTTGAACCAAACCATCGAATTTCACAAGGAAATCGGCTGCAAGTATTTGATTGTTCCCGGCGACGGTGCCTTCACCAACCCAGAGAAAAGCAAGGCGTTGGCCGAGTTCTTCAACGAAACCGCCGCCAAGCTCAAGCCGCACGGCCTGGCCTGCGGCTATCACAACCATACCCACGAGTTTGCCAAGGTCGGCGACTCGAACCATTGGGAATTGTTTGCCCAACGCACCGACAAGGACGTGGTCCTGCAGATCGATTGCGGCTGGGCCGCCGCCGCCGGTCAGGACTGCGCCGACCTGATGAAACGTTATCCGGGCCGCATGCAAGTGGTGCATATCAAACCGACCGTGTTCGGCGCGGCCACCGGCAAAAAAGCCATCTTCGGCCAGGACTCGGTGAACTGGGCGCCGGTTCTAACCGCTTGCCGCGACCTCGGCGCCACCGAATGGCTCACCCTCGAACAGGAAGCCTATCCCGACGGCAAATCGCCGATGGAATGCACCGCGCTGTCGCTCGCCGCACTTAAAAAGGCCCTGTGAGCCCGGGTCGCCCGCAAACAGGGAATCACGCAATAGGCTTGTTTGCCACCGGCAATCCGCGAGCGATCAATGCGGCGGTCGCGCGTGGCGAATCTGGCGTGGCAACTTAACCATGACGAGTGAACGAACCACCCGCAGTTCCAGCACTAACCACTCCCGGGACATCAGGATGTCGCCTCCCATCTTTGCGCTTTGCGCGCTGCGCTTTTCTCATTAGCTTCCGTGCAGGAAATCGCCGGACGCACCGGCATTCATTTTCTGTTCAAAGCCTCGTTCGACAAAGCCAACCGCACTTCGATCCAATCGTTCCGCGGACCCGGCGTCCACGAAGGCTGCCGCATCCTCGGCGAAATCGCCAAGGAACTCGCCATCCCCGTCACCACCGACATCCATACCGCCGAGCAAGCAGATATCGCCGCCGCGCACATCGACCTGCTGCAAATCCCGTCGTTTCTGTGCCGCCAAACCGATTTGCTCGAAGCCGCCGCCAAAACCGGCCGCGCGGTCAACGTGAAAAAAGGCCAGTTTCTCGCGCCGTGGGACACCGTCAACATCGCCGACAAAATGCGGGTGTTCGGCTGCGAGCACTTCCTCATCACCGAGCGTGGCACCACCTTCGGCTACAACAACCTCGTCGCGGACATGCGCTCGCTTTACTGGATGCGCAAGGAAGGCTTGCCCGTCATCTTCGACGCCACCCATTCCGTGCAACGCCCCGGCGGACTCGGCGGCACCACCGGCGGTGATGGGGAACTCGCCCCCGTGCTGGCCCGTGCCGCAGTGGCCCCCGGCGTGGACGGCTTGTTCATGGAAGTCCACTCGGATCCCGCCAACGCCCTGTCCGACGGGCCTAACCAAATTCCGCTAGAATTCATCGAGGACTTGCTCGTGAAGCTCATTGCCATCCACCACGCCGCGCATTAAACTCTCTAACGATACCCTTGGTTTGCGTGCCATTCTTCAAGTCCTGCTAGTGCTCACCTCCGCGCTGCCCGCAGCGGACAATCCGGCTCCGGTGGCCCGTAAAAAGTTTTCCTCGATTTCCCTGCTTCCCGATGGCAGCAAACTCCACCATGTGATGTTTCCACGCTACGACAACAATCTCTCATTGATCGGCGTACTCAAAGTTCGCGACATGACACTCGTCAACGTCGATACCATCTCCGGTGAAAACGTGACCATCGAGTTTTGCAACGCGGACAGCAGCCCGCGCGGCCGCGCGGACCTCACCAAGGCGGTGTTCAACCAGGCCAAGGGCATCCTTGAGTCCGAAGAATCCGTCATCATGCAAAGTGACCGGATCAACGCCATGGGCACCGGTCTTTATTATGCTTTCGATCAGGGCGAAGGATTTCTCATCGGCCCTGCCACCACTTGGCTCCAGCAACCCACCGCGACCCCCATGAACTCCAGCAATTCGCCACGCCCATCCACCGCCCTCTTCGGAATGGCGCTCCTCACCCTGCCGCTGGCTGCCGCCCCGCCGCCCGCAGTCACCACCGGAGAACACGCGGCCATCCAGGCGGATGCGGCATCCATGGAGCCGGTGGCCAGCCAGTCCGCCACGGTCGCCCGCGCCGATCTCACCAAGGATAGGCGCGATGCGGCCACCGCCGCCGCCGCCGCTAACAAGTTTGTCGCGCAGGCCGGATTGTCGGGTGTGGATGCCGAGCTGCCCGCCACCGAGGGCAAACCGCTCGATGTGAAACCCGGCCCTAACGACACCGTGATTTCCTGCGACGGTGGCATGTATTTCGACGCCGATGAAGGCGTGTTTGTCTATTTCAAGAATGTGCGCGTGACGGATCCACGATTCGCACTCTCCGGAGCCAACGAGTTGAAAATCTTCCTCGAAAAAAAACCCGCAAAAACCGCGCAAAAACCCGCGACCACTCCGGAAGAATCCACCACCACTCCAGATAAACCCGCCAAAAAAGACCCGTCCAAATTGGCGCTCGGCAGCAAATTCGGCGAGGTTGAGCGCATCGTCGCCAACGGCGCGGTTCGGATCCTGCAAAAACAACCTGACAAGGGCAAGGCACCTATCGAAGCCAGCGGTGCGATTTTCACTTATCACCCCAATACCGGACAGATCATCATCAGCGGTGGCTACCCATGGGTCAAGCAAGGCACCACCTTCATGCGTGCCAAAGAACCCAACCTCATTCTGCGCATTCTCAAAACCGGCAGCTTTGTCACCGAAGGCAACTGGGACATGGGTGGCAACATTGAGCAAAAACGTTAGACGCCCCGCCCTTCCTTTAGTTCGTTAGGCACTTTCCCATTTCATCCGATGCATGATCCCGGTTCCACCCTCTGTCATACCGAAACCGCCGTGCTTTTCGCCAACGGCCTGCGCAAAACCTACGGCGGACGAGCGGTCGTGGACGGGGTCTCGATCACCGTGCAACCCAGGGAAATCGTCGGGCTGTTAGGACCCAATGGCGCGGGCAAAACCACCTTGTTCTACATGATCGCCGGGCTCATCCCCGTGGATGCGGGCACGGTGT
Source organism: Verrucomicrobiota bacterium (assembly GCA_026397695.1). GTDB lineage: Bacteria > Verrucomicrobiota > Verrucomicrobiia > Verrucomicrobiales > Akkermansiaceae > Luteolibacter. The sequence continues at coordinate 6,818 of JAPLUJ010000693.1, forward strand.
TTTTCGGTGGGCATGATATTTCCAAACTGCCCATGCACCGCCGGGCACGCCTCGGACTCGGCTACCTGCCACAGGAGGAATCGGTCTTCCGCAAGCTCTCGGTCATCGACAACCTGCTCGCCATCCTCGAAACCCGCCCGCATCTCAGCCGCGCCGACCGCCTCGAGCGTGCCCACGATTTGTTACAGCGCTTCGGCATCACCCGCCTCGCCAAATCCCTCGCCATCACGCTTTCCGGCGGGGAAAAACGCCGGCTGGCCATTGCCCGCTCGCTGTGTTCGGACCCCACCATGCTCATGCGCGACGAGCCGTTCGCCGGCATCGATCCCATCGCCGTGGAGGATATCCAGCGCATCGTGCGCGAATTGCGCGACCGTGACGGACTGGCCATCATCATCACCGACCATTCGGTGCGCGAAACCCTCACCATCACCGACCGGGCATTCCTGATTCATGATGGCCGCGTGATCCTCGAAGGCGCATCCGACGAACTCGTCACCGACCCCATCGCCCGCAAACACTACCTCGGCGACGATTTTAGAATGTGACAACATGCCAGGTGGCGCGGCCTCGCCGAGGCCGCAGTCCATGGGTGGACCATAAGAAGCCCGTAAAATGCCGGAAAGTCCATGCCTGGGAGGGACTTTGGCGTTGCTCTAACATGCGCTCTCATCGCGCGCGCGCCACCTTCGGGTCGACATCGCGGGTTGCGGCTTGGCGCAGCAGGTGCAGCCCCTGGCGGAAATAGGTGACGGCGGACCAGCCGGTGAACACTGCCGCGACGATACACGGCCAGGTCGGCGGAAAGGGTGCCACTTTGAGCATGACCCAGCCGAGCGCGATCATCTGGGTCACCGTGCATACTTTGCCTGACCAGTGCGGGATGATGTTAACTTTTAGGCGCTTGTAATATAGCACGTTGATGCCGCCCAGAATGATGCAATCGCGCAGTACCACGATGACCGCGAACCACACCGGAAGCCGCCAACCATCGTGCCCCCAATCGACGAGCGACAGCGTGATCACGCCGGTCAGCAACAGCGCTTTGTCGGCGATCGGATCAATATACGCTCCGAATTTCGAGCGCTGGTTGAAATGGCGGGCGATCCAGCCGTCGATGCCGTCGCTCACCGCGCAAGTGACGAAAACGCCGAGCGCCCACCAGCGCAGCGTTTCATCCGGATGGCCGGTTTGCACCGTGCCCCCGTAGGCAATGGCCAACACCGCAAACACCGGCACCATCAGTATCCGGGTGATCGTGATTTTGCTCGCGAAGGTCACAACGCCATGCAAGCAGAACCGCCCGCCCGATGAAATACGAAACTTCGCCGCCCGAAAATCCTCAGGAGCTGAAGTGATTGATCAGCCAGCCGATGAGCAGCACTTGCGGCGTGGAGATGAGCGGCAGCGCGAGCGTGGATTTCCACGAGCCGGTGGTTTGCCGGAGGCTGGCGATTTCGGTGTAATCGGTGGCCGCGCCGGCCATCAGGAAAACGAACGCGTTGCCCGGCGCGGCGGCACGGGTCATCAGGTCTGCCGCGATCGGCGAGGATCCCTCGGTGCAAACCTCAAGCAACGTCGTGGCTAACAATGTAAGGAACAAACCCACGGTGGTCGGCCCGAAATACTGTTGGAACGCCAACTCGGGAACCAGGGCGCGGATCACACCGGTAAGCACAAACCCGAACAAGATCCACCGCACGACCATGCGTGAGCCAGAGAGCCCTTCGCGGGCGAGCCGCGCATAGTTCGCGGTTCCCGGTTGCAATGATCTCAAAATGCCCGTGATGGCCGGGCCGATGCGGTATTCGTGCGGCAGGTCCACGGTGTTAGGGTTGGCGGGGATTTTGCCGGCGGCCACCAGGCGGTCGGCGATCCAGCCGGTGATCAGCGCCACCACCATCGACAGCGCGATGAACAATAGCATCCATCGCCAACCAATCAGTGCCGCCAGGATCAACGTGAGTGACAATGAATTCCACGGGCTGGCTATCAGAAACGCCAGCGTCTGGCCGAGCGACGCGCCGCGTTTGTAAAGACTCATGCCGACCAGCAGGATTCCGTGGTTGCACAAATCCAGCAGCACTCCGGCACCCACCGCACGCAACAGCCCCGACACGCTGCCGCCGCGGCCCAGCACCGCCGCCACCAATTCCCGCGGCAGCCGCCCGATCACCGCCACCGCCACAATGCCTAACAAAACGCCCCACCACGCGCGGCCGAGCAATTCCGCACAGGTGTGGCCGAACTCATGCAGCCACATGGGCGCGGCGGGGACCAAGCCATGCGCCGCCACTCCTGCTAGAAACAACACCAACGATCCCCATAACAAAAAATCCGGCGGATTCCGCTTGCCCCCACCACAACAGGAACCCGCAGCCGCCGGCACTTGGGGCAGGCAGCACGCGGGCGCCGCCGCAGGCAATACCGATGGATCGGACGCGGGCTCCAAGGGAGGTGTTAGATTCAACAGCTTGCGGCGCAACGCCCGGCGCGCGGAGTCGTCATTGGGCGGCGGAGTGGAACAACAATCGGACATGCTTGCACGCGCAGCCTAACCTGCGAATGCGCGGCTGTCCAATCCCGACAAAACTTTGATCCATCGAGGCAAGCCCGCAGGTGCCTTTCATGTAGTGCGTCTGCGTGCTTTTCGTGGTTCAAATATCGGAAATCGGAGTTAATACTCCCGGCATGAACCCCGCGCTGGAAACCCTGATGCTCGCCTTTGCTACGGCAGAAGGGTTGGCCGCGCCGGCGCGGGCGTTGTTTCTCGGCGCGCAGGCGCATCATGCGCTGTTAGACTGGCCGCAGGTCACCGGTTGGCAGCCACTCAAACCCCACGCGGATGTTTGGGATGCCGCCGGGTTGTTCCGCACCGACGAGCTTCAGGCTGGCACTTGGCCGGTGGTGTTGGTGCTGCCTAACAAGTCGCGCGATGAGGCGTTGTCGTGGTTCGCGTTGGCGCGCGACCGCCTCGCACTTGGCGGCAGAATCGTCTGCGCCATGCCTAACAGCGCGGGCGCAGGCCGCTTCGAACAGGAATTCGCCAAGGCGGTTGGCCGCGTCACCTCGCTGCAGAAAAACAAATGCCGCGCGTTCCATGCCGTGGACGACGGCAGTTGGGACGAGCGCGTGATAGATGCATGGCGGGCTCTGGGGAACTGGCGCGAGATCCCCGGATCCCGCTTCATGACCCGGGCCGGCGTTTTCAGTTGCGACCACATTGATCCCGGATCGCACCTGCTCGCCATGCACCTGCCCGCCAACCTGCGCGGAATCACTTATCACTGGCACGATGTCACCACCGGGCTGCCCGGCACTTACGATGCGATCATCATGAATCCCCCGTTCCACACCGGCCAAACCAGCGATGTGGACCTCGGCCGGGCGTTTCTCCTAACAGCCGCCGCCGCGCTCCGACGGGGCGGCAAATTGTTGCTGGTCGCCAACCGCCAACTCCCCTACGAGGCGGTGCTCGATGCCGCCGGCCTAACCTGGCGCATCACCGCCGAAGACCCGACCTACAAACTCCTCTTCGCCAACAAACGCTGATTTTATATCTGATATCCACGATCTTCTATCCACGATCCACCATCCTCTTCTTTATGAAACTCGTCAAACTCCTCGCCAACCTCGGTTACGGATCGCGCAAGGAGGCGCAACGCATGATCCGCGCCGGGGCGGTCACAGATGACACCGGACGCGTGCTGGCCGGGGACGATGCGCCGCCGCACGAATGCATCCGGGTGCGCGGCGAGCCCCTCGATCCGCCGTCACCGTTGGTGTTGGTCCTCAACAAACCGGACGGCTACACGTGCAGCCGCGAGGACCCCGGCGACACGATCTACGACCTGCTGCCGCCGCGCTTCGCCTGCCGCAATCCCGGCCTCAATCCGGTCGGCCGGCTCGACAAGGACACCACCGGCCTGCTCCTGCTCACCGATGACGGCAAGCTCCTCCACCGCATCATCCACCCGAAATCCGGCTGCCTGAAAATCTATCATGCCACGCTCGCCAGACCGCTGGCTGGTCACGAGGCCGCGCTCTTCGCCTCCGGCACCCTGGTGCTCCAGGGCGAGACCAAGCCGCTGCTGCCGGCACCGCTGGAAGTGCTCGGGCCGGATGAGGCGCTCGTCACCTTGCACGAGGGGCGTTACCATCAGGTGCGCCGCATGTTCGCCGCCGCCGGCAACCACGTGCTCACCCTGCATCGCATCTCCATCGGCGGCCTGCGCCTGCCCGACGACCTGGCTCAAGGCGACTGGCGCCCGCTCACCGCCGCGGAACTCGCCGCCGTCTTCCAATGACGATTGTTTCTAACGGCGGAACGCCGCCGCGAGCGACGCCAGGTCGGCTGGGGCGGCGCGGTCGGCGGTGAGGATGGCCGCTTTCTGCAGGGAAATGATCTCCGCCACGCCCTTGCGCGATAGTTCGAGCATGGCGGTCATTTCGGCGGCGGAAAACACCGCTTCCTCACCACTGCCCTGCACTTCCACATAGTCGAGCGTCTCGGTCATGACCACGTTGAAATCCACCGTCGCGTCCTTGTCTTCGGGATAGTTGAGGTCGAGCACCGGCGTGCCCTGATAGATCCCGGCCGACACCGCAGCCACGAGTTTTTTGATAGGAAAATCCTTCAGTTTTCCTGCCGCAAACAATTTGTTGAAAGCTATGGCCATCGCCACGCAACCACCGGTGACGGATGCGGTGCGCGTGCCGCCGTCGGCTTGCAGGACGTCGCAATCGATCCACACCGTGCGCTGGCCGATTATTTTCAAGTCCACCACCGCCCGCAACGCACGGCCTATCAGGCGCTGGATCTCGGACGAGCGGCCATCGATTTTGCCGCGGGAAATGTCGCGCGGTTTGCGCTCGAGCGTCGAGTACGGGAGCATCGAGTATTCGGCCGTGAGCCAGCCGCCATCGACCCGCTGGGCGCGCATCCAGCGCGGCACGTCCTCCTCGATGGTCGCGGAACAAATGACCCGCGTTTCGCCGAAGGCCACGAGCACCGAGCCCGTGGCGTGCGGTGCGACATTCGGGACGAAGGAAATCGGGCGGAGTTGGTCGTGCTGGCGACCGTCGGGACGAGTCATGGGCGGAGTGAAATCCAGCATGGTGCTTCCCGCAAGCCCGGAAAGACCCAACCCGGCACGTCCCGAACAAGGCATGGGGCATCAGACCTTCCAACTTGGCGGGATATCTGATAAATTGTCCTTGCACGGAAATGCAATTATTGTCAAATTGTCTTCGTGAACAGCGACAATCTTAAATACGTGCTGAGTGCCTTTGTGGACCGGCCCTTGCCTGAATGTTATCCGCGCCAACTGGTTTTACCGTGCGATAGCGGCAAAGTCGTGGGCTTGTCCGGGAGCCGCCGCTGTGGCAAGACCTTTGTGTTTTTTGAAACCATGCGGCGACTGCTGACCCAAGGTGTGGACCGCCGCAACATCATCTACTTGAATTTCGAGGATGACCGGCTGCAACCGATTCAGGCCGGGGACCTCGACTGGGTCATGCGCGGACACCGGGAGTTGTTTCCTCACAATTCCGAGATGAAAAACTATCTGTTTTTGGATGAAGTCCAGTGTGTGCCGGGCTGGGAACGCTGGGTGCGCAGGCTGCACGACACGGAAAACATCGCCATTTTCGTCACCGGCTCGTCCTCACGGGTGCTGACGCGGGATCTCTCCACAGCCCTGCGTGGCAGAAGCATCGCTTACGAGGTTTTTCCCCTCAGCTTCAGCGAATTTCTAACGTTCAAAAACATCGTCAGCATTCCGTTCAATGCCAAACGGGAAGGCCTTGTGCGGCATGTCTTTGTGGAATATCTCCAGTGGGGCGGATACCCGGATGTGGTGCTGCGGGCTCCGGAACTCAAACCATTGATCCTTGAAGAGTATGCGTCGGTCATGTTGTTTCGCGATCTCTTGGAACGCTACTCGATCCGCAATGAATTGTTGATGCGGACTCTGCTGCGCTACAGTTTTCGCAACACCGCGACCCTGCTTGGCATGGGCAAACTGCATCGCGATCTAACATCCCAAGGCCTGAAGGTCGGGAAAAACACCGTTTTCGAATATATGGAAATGCTGACTGATTCCGGCTTGGTATTCCTGTTGCCGAAATTTGCCGAATCCGTGCGCAAACAAATCCACAATCCCAAGAAACTCCATGTCATCGACACCGGACTCATCAGTGCATTCAAAGCCGGTTCCGAACGCGATATCGGCCGTAAATTTGAAACCGCCGTGTTTCTGGAATGCCGTCGCAACAGCAAAAATTGGTATTATGATGCGGACGGAGATGAAATTGATTTGGTGGATGAGGCCGGTGATCAATTGCTTCACTCCTGTTGGGCCTTGCTGGATGCAAGTACGGCGGAACGTGAGCAACGAGCCATGACCAGAGGCGCAAGCCGCTGGCCAAAAGCCACCAATGTCCTGCTCTATCATGAGGTCGCGCCTTTCTTGCGCGCGCAAATTCCCAACGCCCGGGAAGCCAGCCAATGGTTTTGTGATGGATTCGCAAGCCATGCTGCTGGAGCATCCGGCAAGAGAACAGGAAACCTTTGACCAATGATTGATGCGGCCGCATCAATCATTGGTAAGACGCGCGATCGGGCAGGGGTGCGGGAGGGATGCTGGAGGTTTCGCGGTGTTCGACGCAGCGGATGAGGCGGAGGTAGGAGAAGGTACCTATCAGATAGAGAGTGGCGGTGGCCATGAACACCTGCCAGTAAGGGAGGTGGTGGGTGCGGAGGATTTCGAAGGTGCGGGCGGCCAGCCACCATGCGCCGTTCCAGATGGCGCCATTGCAGGCGCTGACGAGTTCGCGGTTGCGCGCGCCGACGTAGGTCATGGTGAGTTCGCTGGTGGATGGGCCGGCCATGCTCATGAGCGGTTGGCGCAGGATGAAACAGCCGATGGCGAGGGGCAACGCCCAGACGGCTGTCTGGCAGAGGTCGGTGAGTCCCATGACGGCTAACAGAACTATTCACCTCCGGCACGATCAGGCCGGCGAAGAGCACCAGCACGTTGCTGATCGATCCATAACCCTAGTAAGCGGCGGAGCCTAACTGATGGACATGGCTGAAAAACAAGTTGAGGAATTGGATGCTGAGGCCGGCACCGGTGGAGATGCACAGGGTGGGCAGCAGGGCGCGCGTGAGCACGGGCCAATCCTCGCGCTGGATGTGGAGCCAGTGACCGGCGGTTTTTTTCTCAGGTACGGGATTGGGAAGGCGGGCATAAAGGAAGGGTGCGCCGCAGCCCGCGAGGGTCAGCACTAACAGCGTGGCGTATTCATCAAAGACCCAGTGGTGGCCGGCGATATCGAGATGGCCGATGCTTTGGAGCACGGTGGAAAGCACGCCGCCGCAGATGCTGGCGGCCGCCCAGGTGGCAAACAACAGGCTCAGCGCCTCGCTCGATTTTTCCTGCGGAGCCAGCCGCAGCATCATCGGCAGACTGGCAACATTGAGGAGCAAGCCGCCGAAGCCCATCGCGAGAAAGCACCCCGCGGCCGCCGACATCATGCCGAGGCGCACGGTTTCCAGCGAGGCCAGGGCCGTTAGAGGAAACAACACGGCACCCACGAGCATGGGCGTGCGCAGCGCGCGTCCGCGTAGCCACAGGCCGGCGGGCAGGGCCAGAAACAAGGCGGCGACGAAGCGCTGCGAGGTGAGTGCGGCAATCGCGGGATCGTCCAGGCCCTTGTCCTTGAGAAACAGATTGAGCAAAAGGAATTGCGCCGTGTTGATCAGATTGATGAGAAACTGGCCCGCCGCGAAGAGCAGCACGCTCTGCGGCAACATCCGGTAACTCTCCAACCATGCGGGCAAGCGCGGCATCCGCCCGCATGTTGCAAAGCCCACGGCACGCAACGCAATGCGGAAAAATTTTTGATGATTGCAAATTACGTGCGCTGATGCTTGATTTGCTGCTGGTGAGCGGCTTGTCTGAACATCTATTTTGGGACGTGAATCCACAAGGCGTGGATGCCGAACGCCATGCCGTGTGGCTCGCCAAGCGCGTGCTGGAATATGGCTATTGGAGCGATTGGCAGGCGCTTGTTGTGTATTATGGCAAAGCCCGCCTCGCACAGATCGTCGTCGGCATCCGTTCGCTCAATCCACGGGCTTTTGCCTTCTGTCAGGCTTGGTTCCAAATCCCCGCAACTGATTTCCGATGCTCCAATACCACGCCGTTCCCGTAGCTGTCCGGCAGGTCATGGAAACCCTGATCCCGCCGTTGATGGCAACAGGCTTTTCATTGGCAGGCGGAACCTCATTGGCTTTGCGTTTCGGACACCGGGTGTCCGTTGATCTTGACTTCTTCACCATGGAGGAATTCGACGCGGAGTCACTTGTGCGACAATTGGATGTGAATCCGGAAAATGTGATGGACCGTGCTGCGGGAACATTGCAACTCCTTGTGCAGGGTGTGAAGATCGATTTTCTGCGGCACGCTTATCCATTGCTGGAAAAGCCCGTGATGCTTGATGGCATCCGCATGTTGTCCCTTCCCGATGTTGCCGCGATGAAGCTCAACGCGATCACCAATCGCGGTTCCAAGAAAGATTTCTTTGATCTGGAAATGCTGTTGGAGAATCAAGCTCTGCCGGAGTTGTTGGATTTATACTGTCGCAAGTATTCCGTGCGCAACCGCTTCATGGTCATTCGGAGCATTGCATGGTTTGACGATGCGGAAAACGAACCCGATCCCGAATCACTCGCAAATCTTTCATGGCCGGCAATCAAAGCCAGGATCAGCGCGGCTGTGGCATCTCTCGTCTGAAGAACCCCAGTGCCTCCCGCCCGCGCGGGGAGCTGCGCATGCTCCTGAACTTGGTGGAAAATGTTATGGCACATTTTCGCGTTCATTGGATTGGGTGGTTCAGGGCAGCAACCACCCGCTGGCGTCCGCGGCAAAGCCCGAATACAGATCTTGCATCCCTCCGGGATGAAGAAAGGTGCCATGTCATTTTCTGGAATTTATTGCCAATTCCTCGAAAATTCAAAGCCCGGCTCAGGAAATCTGAAGATGCGCATCCACCGCCACATCGCGGGGTGCTTGACATGGGGGGGGGGGTGCCGTAGGTTGGTTTAGCCCATAATGGCCACTCCCATCCAGTTCTATCGTGATTTCCAAGCCATGATGCGGGAGCATTGCATACGTCATGTGCTGACCTCCGGCATGGCATGTGTGGAGTACGGCATCCAGCACAACACCAAGGATACCGATTGGATCATTCACCCGGATGACCTGGGGCAACTCGTCGCCATGCTCTGCGAGAGTGAACGCGGCCTGACCGGAAACAATTGGAGAGTCAGCTATCGACCGCTATTCGGTCTATCAACATGAATGGAAGGAGTTCTACCGACGCTGGCAGAAGGATCAAGTCGGCCAATGGCCGAGTTCCGAACCCTTAGTTCAGCAGCACCGGAGGATCGCGGAGGCGGTCATTGAATTTCAGTTGCCTGCACGGCCACTCGACCCGCCCATACGGAAGCAGGCGATTTTCAAGCAAGGGATCCAGCGTGCCGCCGCGTTGCTGGCGGCAACGCCCGAGGAACTTGCGGCCGTTGTTTTTCCCATCGAAGTGATTTTGCCATGAAGCCCCCGATTCCCCAACATCTGCCGGAAATTTATTATGAGATCATCGCCCGTGACCTTGGCGAGGACAAGGCTCGCTGGGCGCGCCTGCCTTATGAGGAACGGATGAAGGAGTTGGAGTGGTATCATGCCAACTTCAACACGCCCGACGATCTGGCACTCTGTCCGGCCGAACTCGATGGCGGTGTGGACCGGCCATAAAATGCCGGTTTGAGATATCCGTGCCTATCTCGTTTCGCCCTTGAGTTTGGCGATGGCTTCATCGAGGCGTTTGCGGGTGGCCGCCAGTTCCTTGTCGAGCGTGCGGATGCGTTCATCGCGGGCCTTGAGTGCGGTTTCCCATGCGGTGAACTGGGTGCGGGCGGCGGCGAGATCGGTTTGCAGTCGGGTGGCCAACTGGTCTTTTTCCGCCAGGGTGCGTGCGGATGATTCTGCGGCCTGCTGGGTGGTTTCGATGGCTTCCTTGAGCACGGCGATGTCGTGTTCCAGCGTGGCGCGGCGCTGGGATTCCCTGGCGGTTAGATCGTTGGCGGCGGCGAGTTCGGTGCGCAGACCTGCGAGCACGCCATTGAGCGTGCGTTCCTTGTGCCACTGCGCGACTACCAAGCCGGTGAGCGCGAGGCAACCGATGGCATTGACAATGGGCAGGGCGCGGGGAGTCATTCAGTCCTTGGTCTCGAAGCTGACTTTTTCGATGCCTGCCTCACGCACGGCATTGAGCACGCCGAGGACTTGTTTGTGGCGAGCTTCGGCATCGGCGGCGATCAGCACGCGGGATTGCCCGGGTACGGCGGCGGCCTTGAGACGCCCGGTTATTTCTGATAGAGAAACGATTTTCCCTTCCCATGTGGTGACCCCGTTGGCATCGATGGCGATGGAGAACGGCGGGGTCTTGCTGTCGGGGATGCCGGTGGAGGCGGCGGGCAGGTTGATCGGCACGCGTTGCAGGTGGGTCATGCTCAGACTCACTAACATAAATGCGGCGAGCAGGAAAAACATGATGTCGATGAGCGGGATCACCTCGATGCGGGCTTCATCGCCCTCGTCGGCACCCAAATGGCTGTGGAGTTGGACGGGCATGATGGGAAGACTCAAGACTTCAAGACGCAAGACTCAAGACAAGAGCTGGCATGGAGGGGGAGACATGGGTTAGGGAGAGAGATTCGGAGAGAGAGTGAAGTGCGGATTCTTAGTCTTGGGTCTTGGGTCTTGAAGCGAAGCGTTCTTGCGTTTTCGAGGCGAAGGCTTCGAGGTCGTGGCCGTGTTCCTTGGCGGACTTGGCGAGCAACTCGGTGTGGTTGATCCAGCGTTCGAACGCCGCGCGCAGGACGGCCACGCGCTTGCGGAAAAAGTTATAGGGCAGCAGGCACAGGATGGCGATGGCGATGCCGCAGGCCGTGGCGATGAGTGCCTCGGCGATTCCGCCGGAGACCCGGGCGGGGGCCAGTTGTTCGTCGCCGACAAACGAGAACGATCCCATGATGCCCACGATCGTGCCGAACAATCCCAACAGCGGCGCCAGCGTGATGAGCGTGCTGATCACCCACATCCGCGCCTCGGATTTTTCTATCAAATGGGTGGCGTCCAATTGCATCGCGGCAAGCATCGAGGTGTGGGCGTGGGTCATGCCCTCGGCGAGATTCCTGAGAAACGGATCGTCCGTGTTCTGGGAGAGATTCCAGGCGGCGGCGAAATCGCCGGTGCCGATCGCGGTGCGGGCCAGTTCCTGTTGTGCCGGGCGGACGGTCGCCTTGAGACGCAGCCACCAGACGACCCGGTCGAGCAGCACGCAGAGCGCCAGGAAAAAGGTGG
>JAPLUJ010000396.1 GCA_026397695.1 Verrucomicrobiota bacterium
CCGGACTGGAGCACACGGTCGTCGCATCCGCCGCCGCCGCCCGGCGAGGACACCCCCGAAACGTGGGAACATGCCGGCGAGGTGCAGGTGCCGTTCCTGCAAAAGGTGCTGAAGCATTTCAAACTCCTGCCGGTGGTCTTCGGCGATGCCGATCCCGAGCCGGCGGCCCGCGCGATTGCCGGGCTGCTAGATGGGCGCACCGTGGTGATCGCCAGCTCCGACCTCAGCCACTATCACCCGTACGACGAGGCCAAAACGCTGGACAGCCGCTGCGTGGCGGCCATTTGCAACCTCGACACCGAACAAATCAAGAGCCAGGAAGCCTGCGGCTTGTTGCCACTCCGGACGCTGATGCACCTGGCAAAACTCAAGGGCTGGCAAGCCAGACTGCTGGACATGCGCAACAGCGGCGACGTGACCGGCGACAAGAGTCGCGGCGTGGTTGGCTATGCGGCGATCGCCTTCTCCGCGCCGGCGTCGCAGAGCTACTCGACCGATGAACGGAAACTGCTGTTGGAACTGGCGCGCAAAACGATTCGCGAGATCGTGATGGAGGGCCGGGTCCCCGCCGTGGATCCAGGCCTCATGCCGCCGAAATTCACGGAACGGAAAGGCTGTTTCGTCACCCTAACGAAAGATGGCGGGCTGCGGGGCTGCATCGGCCACATCGTGGCCCAAATGCCGCTCTATCAGGCGATCATGAACAACGCCCATAGTGCCGCCACGCGCGATTCCCGGTTCCAGCCGGTGCGGACCGACGAACTCGCCAAAATTGACATCGAAATCAGCGTGCTCACCGAGCCGCAAGCACTGGAGTTCGGTTCGCCGGACGATCTGCTGGACAAACTACGGCCTAACAAGGATGGCGTGGTGCTGCAAATCGCCGACCGCAGCGCCACCTACCTGCCGCAGGTTTGGGAACACTTTCCGCAGAAGGAGGATTTCCTGAACACGCTGGCGCAAAAAGCCGGTTGCCCGCCGGACGCGTGGCGCAAAGCGGGCACGAAAGTCCTCACCTATCAGGTCGAAGCCTTCAAGGAATCGGAACCCTAGATCATGGACACGATGGCGCCAGAGTCCGGCTGCGCCAAACGGTGGATCCTCATCGCCATCGGTGCGCTCGGCGTATCCGCAGTGATGACGCAACTGGCACTGATGCGCGAAATGCTCGGCGCGTTCGCGGGCAACGAGATGGTGCTTGGCATCCTGCTGGGCAACTGGTTGTTGCTAACCGGCCTTGGTGCCTGGCTGGGCCGCACGAGCGGGCGGCTGCGCAATCCGCTTGGCGTGCTGATCCAAGCCCTGATCCTCGTGGCCATCCTGCCGCTCGCGCAAGTGTTTCTCCTGCGCGCCCTGCGCAACGTCGTGTTCCTACGCGGCGCGATGGTCGGGGTCACCGAAACCGTCGTCAGCAGTTGCGTGCTGCTCGCGCCCTACTGCGTCGTCTCCGGCTATCTGCTCACTCTCGCCTGCTCGATGCTCGGTCAACGCGCGAGGTTGTGCCAAAACGCATGCGTCACAATCCCTAGCGTGTTAGATGATTTGCGAGGCAGGAAGAGTGATCGGCAGGATGCCGAACACGGCCGGCGGGACGCCGCCGTGTCCGATGATGCGGACGGCATCGGCAGCGTGTATGTTGCCGACTGCCTCGGCAGCGTGGCCGGCGGGGTGCTCTTCACTTTCGTGTTCGTGCGTTGGTTAGATCATCTTGGCATGCTGTGCGCGCCCGCCCTGTTGAAC
>JAPLUJ010000036.1 GCA_026397695.1 Verrucomicrobiota bacterium
CAGGCCTCGGCATGATCCCGCCTAACCAACAACGTGGTCAGCTCCGGTGCGTCGGTTCTTATGCCGTTTCAGCCCCTCTCCGGCCTCCGGCTCTTTCAACGGCCTTCACCTCAAAAGCAATTTCTTAGCAGTAGCAGTCAATTTCTTTGCAGTGCGGTCACGGGTGAGCCGCTCGTGCCCCTCTCTAACGGGATTTGGAATGCGGTTCTTGAGCGGTGTATCAGAGCCAGGAACCCGCTTTGCATGCTGTGCGCAAGTCCGCTTCCCGCCGCCCCAAGCGGACCGGATTGGTATTTTTTAAACCAATATGAAGGGCTTGGCACCCCCGCCCTCCGCGCGATAATGTAATCGTATGCGCAGTGCCATCCCTACTGCCTGCCGCGCCGCTCTCCAATCCTCCATCCAAAATCATAAATCATAAATCATAAATCATATGTCGATCATGTTGAAGAAGGCCGGGGTTGCAGTGAGAGGCATCGCAATGGCGGCAGCGCTCTTACTGTTTGCATCATGTGGAGAAGAAGCGGAACGGCAGGAGAAACCGCCTGGCGACCCACGCCCGGAGGAAGCGTCCCGCAAGGTGCCGGACAAAGCGCCGCAAGAAATCGCGGAACCCGAAGAGCCGGAAGCGCCGAAACCGCTGCCCATCTCATTCCAGTCGGAACTGCAGATCGACGTCTGTGAACTGGTTGGAGAAACAAGCCGAGCCGTCAAGGTCGGTAGCATGCCGGGCGAGAAGGACCAGAAGCTTTCGCTACGCGGCGACGGACGTTGGTACGTCGTACCTCGAGCCGAACAGCTCATACCGGAGAATCTGACCAATCTGGTCGCGGAGATCAAGAGGGCACAGATCCCCGGGCTGAGTCGCTCCGGCCGCAAAGAAATCAACCAGGAAAGCCTGGCGACGGTCGCGCATGCCACGCAGTTGCGGCGGCTTGATCTTTCACAAACTCCGATCGGAAACAGCGCGGTTCCCTTTCTCCTCCAAATGGAAGAGCTGCGGGCGCTCGATCTGAGCGGGACACAGGTCAACGACGAAGGGCTCAGGCGCCTGACCGCACTGCCACACCTCGAAGAGCTCCGCCTGTCGTCGAACCAGGTCACGGACAACGCGCTGGTGTACGTGAGCCGGATGGCTAAGCTGCGCATCCTGCACCTCGGCGGACAGGACTTCAGCGATGCCGGAATCGCGCATCTGCGGCGGCTGCGGAAGTTGCGGGAACTGCACGTCTCATCCGGTCGGATCAGCGACATCGGCCTGCAATGGTTGGCGGAGCTGAAGAATCTCAGGAAGCTGCGTCTGCACGGCAACGCCGCGACGGGGCGGGGCCTGGAGGGGTTGGCCTCGATCCCGAAACTGTGCGAACTGGAAATCTACGGGGGCCTTAACGATTCCGCCGCCCCCGCGCTCGCGAAGCTCGTGAACCTGCGATCCGTCCGCCTGGCAAACGTGAGCATCGGCGACCCGACCGTGACGGCCCTGGGAACGCTCTCGGATCTCGTATCGCTGCAAATCACCGGGGCTGCAAACGTGCTGAATTACTCCATGGGCAACCTCGCCGCACTGAAAAAGGCGCGACGGATCGTCCTGACAAACACGGCGCTGGACGAGAATTGCCTGGCCGCGCTGGATCGGCTGTTCGACAACACACAGCCGGAGGAGGCTGACCGGACGGCCCTGGCGTCGCTCAATCGAATCGCACTCGGCGGATCCGATCTGTCCGAGACCGGCCTGTCGTGTCTCAGCGCCGCCAAGGGCCTCAAGGAGCTTGCCTTGCGAGGGGCCGGGATCACGGACGCGGCCATGCCGCATCTCGCGGCGTTCAGCGGGCTGGAGATCCTCGACCTCTCGGGGACGGCGATCGGCGGCGACGGCCTGAAGGTCTTGAACGGACTGCAGAAGCTGACGGTCCTCAAGCCTTCCGAATCGGCGCTCAGCGACAATGGTGTGGCCCACATAGGCCAGGTCGCTTCCCTGAAAGAGCTGCAGATTATCGGCAAGAGCATCACCGATTCCGGACTCGCGAAAATCAAAACGTTGACGGGTCTGGCACGCTTGGACCTGACCTGCCCCGGTCTAACAGATGAGGGACTTGCGCATCTGGCCGGCCTGACGGGGCTGCAATCGCTGCGGCTGTATGCGCACAATGCGTCCGGTGTCGGGTTCGAGAAACTTGTGCCGCTGACACAGCTATTAACTCTCGAGGTCCACGGTGGATTAACGGATGAAGGCGTCGCCGCGCTGGCAAAGCTCAAGCCGCTTCAAAACTTGAGCCTTGCGGATCCGAAGATCACGGATGCTGGGCTTGCGGTGCTCGGGGCCCTGAGCGCGCTTCAGACACTGCGCATAACGGGTGCCGCTGCGGTGACGGATTTCGGTCTGGCACCGTTGGCGGGTCTCGGTGGACTTCGCGAACTGATGCTCACGGACGCGCCGCTGTCGACCGAAGCCCGGACGGCACTGCACGGCATCTTCGATCCCGGGCAAGCCGTGACGGCGACGGACACCGACGGGTTGCCCGCTGTCGCACGTCTCGCGCTGGCGGGCGCCGCCTTGACCGATGCGGGCCTGGCGAAACTCAGCCTCCTGCGCGGTGTCAAAGAGTTGACGCTCCGGTCTCCGCAAGTCAGCGACGCGGGCATGATCCACCTGGCCGCCCTCGCGGCATTGCGCAAGCTGGACATCAGCGCAACCGAAGTGGGCGATGCCGGCGTCGCCGCGCTGACGGGCCTTCCGCTCGTGGAACTGCGCCTGCCGGGCAGCGCGCGGATCACGAACGGCGCCCTGGTCCAGGTCGGCCGGATCGCCGCCCTGGAAATCCTGCATGTTCACAACAGCAACATAAGCGACGGTGGACTCATCTGCCTGGCAGAATCGGAGAAGCTCCGGGAATTGCGGTTCGCCTGTTCTAAAGTTACTGACGCCGGTATCGAGTGGCTCGCGGGGATCAAGGGACTCGAGGTCCTGCACGTTTACGCCCACAGCGCATCCGGGGCCACTCTCGGGAAGCTGGCCGCCTTGCCCTCACTGCGCGAATTGCGCATTCACGGAGGTCTGAGCGATGCAGCCGGAGCCGGCCTGGCGCAACTGACCCAACTCGAGGAGCTCTATCTGGTCGACACGGGACTCACAGACGAGGCTGTCGCCCGGCTTGGCGCCCTGAAGCAGCTTAAGACGCTATTCCTTTGCGGGGTGCCGACGACCAAGGCGTTCAGTCCGGCCACCGTGGCTGCGCTGGCCGGGACCGAACGGGTGGTGCTGGCCAACACAAGCTTGAGCGAGGCGGGACGGGCGATCCTCGCCGCCATGTTCACCGCAAAGCCCGCCGTAGCCGATACAAAACCCATCGAGGGCCTGAACCGGCTCGCCCTGGCGGGAACCGCCTTGTCGGACGACGGGCTTGGCCTCCTGCAGGCCTGCAAGCAGCTCAAGGAATTCACGCTCCGCTCGGACGCGGCAAGCGGCAAGGGACTGGCCGTGATCGCGAACTGGGGCGAGTTGCAAGCGCTCGATCTGGGGAACGTGCCCGCCGCCGCCGTCGCGCTGCCTCAGCTTACGGGTCTGGCGAAGTTGACCAGACTTTGCCTGTCTGGAACGACGGTTGAAGACAAAGACATGACGCATTTGAAGGCCCTGAACGCCCTAACCGTTCTCGACCTGAGCGGGACCAAGGTGGGCGACGCCGGCCTGGCCCATATCAGCAGCGGAGTGGCGAAACTGCAAACACTCGATCTGAGCGGCTTGGCCGTCACGGACAAGGGCCTGGAATCGCTCGGCAAGCTCAATGAGCTTTCCTCGCTGCGCCTGTCTGGAGAGGGCGTGACGGCGGCCGGCATCGAGCGGCTGAAAGGCCTCGCTAAGCTGACGTCCCTGGAACTCGCCTGCCCGAAACTGACCGACGCCGGGCTCGCACAACTCAAGAACCTGCCCGCACTGACCGACCTGCGGCTCCTGGACAACACCGCCTCCGGCGTCGGGCTCGCAGCCCTCGCCGCGACGGGGAAATTGAGGACGCTGGAAATCCACGGCGGCCTGACCGATCGGGGGGCCGCAGTGCTGCCGAAACTCACGCCGCTAACCGCCTTGTTCCTGTCCGGGTGCGGCATCACGGATGAGGCCCTGGCGCCGATCGGGAAGCTCGGCCAACTGCGTCACCTGTCCATCACGGGTGCCGCGGAGCTTACGGATTACTCGCTGGATTCGCTGTCGGCATTGGGGGTCCTGGAACGGGCACTGATCACCGATGCGACGGCGGAGCGAACCGCAATCGGCACCGCAATCGGGGCCGATCGTATTGCCTTGGCCGGGTCGGCACTCGTCGACGAAGACCTTGCCGCGCTCAGCGGGGCGGAGAGCTTGAAGGAGCTCACTCTGTGGGGCGAAAGAATAACGGACGCCGCCGGCCTCCGCCTCGCGAAGCTGGATTCGCTCGAACGCCTGGACCTGCAACGAACAAAGATGGGCGATCCCGGCCTGGACGCCGTCAAGAAGCTCAAGCATCTCACCGAAATCCGCTTGCCCCTCACGACCGTGACGGACGCCGGCCTGACACACGTGGGCGAGATGGAGCACCTGGTCGCCCTGACGGTACAGGGGGCGCAATTTACAGACAAAGGGATTGCCGGCCTGCGCGGACTGCCCGAACTGAAGCGTCTGACCCTGGACTGCCCGAACGTGACCGACGAGGGCTTGAAATGCGTGGGCGATTTGCCATCTCTGGTCCGTCTGGAACTACCCAACAACGCCGCCGAAGGTGACTTCCTGAGCCACCTGTCCGGACTGCGCGAGCTGGTCGTCCGCAAGGGGTTGCAGGCAGACAAGATGAACGGCCTGGCGTCCCTCACAAATCTGAAGTCGCTGACGCTGGAAAAGACGGGATTGACGGATGAGAGCACGGCTCACGTCCGGAAGATGGAAGGGCTCGAGATTCTCAGGTTGCCCGGCAACAATCTCACGGTGTTTGGATCAGCCAATCTCCTCGCGCTTTCAGGCCTTCAGGAACTTGACCTGTCGCAGACGAAGGTCACGGGCGATGCATTGGTACAGGGAGGGGGGCTGGTTAATCTCAGGACTATCAGGCTGCGCAGGACGGAGATCGAGGACGCCTCGCTGTTCAACCTCACCAAGTGGAAATCGCTGGTGACCATTGACCTTTACGGAACCAAGGTCAGAGGCATGTCGCTTTCGGCTTTGGCGGAGTTGCCCGAACTGCGCGTACTGGATCTGTCGGACTGCCCGCTGGTGGACACGTTCGAGATCGACAAGGTCACCCAGCTCCACGAGCTGGAGATCAATGCCACGCAGATCGGCAGCAATGGCCTGGCACGGGTAGCGGCGTTGACGAAGCTGAGGGTTCTTGGCCTGAATCATACCCAGGTTACGGACGAGGGGTTGGCGCACCTCAAGACGCTGTCTTCGCTCGAGACGTTGCGCCTGGAAGGGACTGCCGTCACGGACGCCGGTCTGAAGCATCTCGAGGCCCTGGCAGCGCTTAAGCATCTGTACCTGAATTCCACCAAGGTATCGGAGGAGGCGAAGACGACCCTGACCGTGACCCGACCCGATCTAACACTGCACTAATAAACCGGGCAGGAAATGTCGGGTCAGGAAGGCAGCTGGGAATGAGTTGGAAATCCATTGCGGCTGTGTGTCTTCTCTCGGCAGCGGCATACACTGTGGAGGCGGTAGACAAAGCAAATTCCTAGCATTCATTAACAGCGAAAGTCGGGTTAGGCGAAAGTGGGGCTCACAGGGCGGGAAAAGAAGTTGATTGGTTTATCGTGGCCAGCCGTGGCTAAGAATCTTCGCCGGAAGTAACACCATCTCCTTGGCGATAGTGGCCCGGTCCTCGGCCGCAATTTGGCTGACCTTACGTTTACTCCGTGCGGCCAATGCCTCGTTGACCAATATTTGACGCGGTGTCCCAACTATGCCATGTAGCGGAATGAAAAACCGGGTATCCCGCGCGTCGCCGGTGTGAACCCACTCGCCGCTATGGCAATCCGTCGGGGCATCGGCCGCGACACCGCGAGGATATTACGTCGGCGGCTTGGATGACACCATCGCCCAGTGCTGGCTGGCGACGGGAGAACCGGTGTCGGGCTGCCGCGAGGCGCCACCGGTGGGCGCGCACTGGCTCAGCAGCACCGCGGATGGCAGGATCATGGCGGCGAGAAGATGTGGGTTTGGAGCTTTCATCGCTTTGGATGGGGGTTGCTGGCATCCATCCTCATCATCCGGAAACCAGCGACCGGGTTACGCGATGCCCATGCGGGAACCCGCCGCGCCGCAGGCAGCCTACCAGCCTTCCCACGGCACTATCCTCCTTATTTTAACGCCAATGCCCGCGGACTCTCCCATCACCCGCCAGCAACCCCCATTTCCCCGCCCTCCGGTCCGGCCACCGACTCTTTCAACGGCCTGCACCGGGAAAGCAAATTTCTTAGCAATAATAGACACCGTGCCATGGCAAAGGGGGAGAGCGAATAACATGTTAGGAGTCGCGAAATGCAAGAATCGGCACCCGACACATGTAACTTCGATCTATTCAGAAAGGAAACGTTGATGAGGAAGTTGCTGTTAGCCAGTGGTATGCTGTTGGTTGTTGCCGGTTTGCCGGCGGCGCAGCCGCGGGAAGTTATTCCCGCCAAGACGGACGGCAAGGTCGTGCCGCCGGAGGTCTTGCAACAGATCTACAAGGAGGTTAAGACGCCGTATAAATACGGCATCGTCGTCCGCGGCGAGGATAAGAAGTTCGTGGATTGCCCGAATGTCTTCCGGCACGGCGGCAAGTGGTACATGATGTACGTGTGCCTGAACAAGGTGGGGTATGAGACGCATCTTGCCCAGAGCGAGGATCTGGTGAACTGGAAACCGCTCGGGAAGATACTGCCATTCCCCAAGGACGGTTGGGACAAGTGGCAGGCCGATGGAAGCATCGCGCTCTGCGACTACCGGTGGGGCGGCTCGTATGAGCTTGAGAAACATGACGGCAAGTATTGGATGTCTTACATCGGCGGGGCGCTGCAGGGGTACGAGCCGGACCCACTCGCCATCGGCATGGCGTGGATCACGGATCCGGCTGCGGCGCAGGAGTGGACGCGGATTCCGGAGAATCCCGTGTTGAGCCGGGCGCAGCCCGATGTACGCGAATTCGAGAAGACGACGTTGTACAAGAGCCAGATCATTCACGACAAGGCGGAGTCGCTGGGATTTCCGTTCGTGATGTATTACAACGGGAAACAAAAAGGGGGCTATGAACGGATCGGCATGGCGGTCTCGAAGGACATGGTGTACTGGCAGAGGTACGGGGCCGGGCCGGTGGTGGCAAACGGCGAGGACAAGAGCGAGGGAATAACCGGCGATCCGCAGATCGTGAAGATCGACAACGTCTGGGTCATGTTCTATTTCGGCGCGTTCTGGAAGCCGAAGGCGTTCGATACGTTTGCGTGCTCGTATGACTTGGTGACGTGGACGAAATGGGAAGGTCCGCACCTGGTTGAGCCGTCCGAGCCCTGGGATAAGACATACGCCCACAAGCCGTGGGTCGTGAAACACAACGGCGTGGTTTATCACTATTACTGCGCGGTCGGCAGCGAAGGGCGGGTGATCGCGCTGGCCACATCCAAGGATTTGAAAGCCGGCGGGAAATAGCAAGAAACGAGGTGTTGTTTGATTGCGAACATGAAATCCCCCATTTCCATGCATGTCCCCCGCCCACCGGTCCGGCCACCGGCTCTTGCAACGGCCCTAACCACAAATTCTAGCAGTCATTGCTACGCAGCATCTTCCGCCTCCTTAGTGAATCGCATCTTTTTGAGCATGTCGGCGATGGCCACCGCGCCTTTCCGATAGACGACCACGGCTA
>JAPLUJ010000048.1 GCA_026397695.1 Verrucomicrobiota bacterium
CACGTTTGATTGGAGCACCGCCCACTGGACTGTGGGCAGTACAGCTAACCAACTCCCCGGCACCGGTGCCCTGACTGTGGACGTCACTGACAGCGTGGTGACAGTTGCTGACGACCCCAGCAGTGCGGTACTGGTAATCGGCCAGAACAACACCAGCACCGTGAACATCAATGCGACCAAGACGCTGACGGTGAGTACCGCCGTGACCGTGGGCGCCAACGGCACGCTGAACGTCAACGGCAACCTGAGCGCCGCCGCCGCCTCTCTGAACTCGGCCGGCATCACCAACTTCACTGCCACCTCTGGCGGGAACATCGGTACGGTGAACCTCACGAACGGGACGATGACATGTAGCGCACCCCTCACCACAGGTGCTCTGTCCGTTAGCGGCGGGACGCTGCAAGTAGACAGCACGTTGAACGCCACCAACGTAGTATTCATCGGCGGCACGTCGAGCGGCAGCGGCACGATTAACGCTTCGGCCGGGTTCCTCCACAAGAGTCTGATCTTGGGACCCGAAACTCAAGTTCCAGGACCACAGCATACTGTGACCGTAGGTGCCAACCTGACCGGCAATGGCGGGCTCAAGGGCCGAACCGATAAATGGGCCTGCGGCCGGGTAATACTGACCGGTACAAACACCTACACCGGCGTGACGGGCTTAGGCTCGGCATCGAGTATTATCCGGGCCGACGATTATGTTGGCCTGCCCAGGGATTCCTTCCTTGACTTAACCGGATATAAACAACCCGCCGGCATGGAGACCGGCGCCAACTTGGTGCGCGAAGGCGGTACCGCCGGTGCGGGTAAAATGCGGATCAACTTTCCTGACGGGGGCGGCTTTACCGCCGTGGGGGCGGTGGCCGGCGCTAATCCCGTGGTTGTGTGCTTCGGCACCCTGGCCGCTCCCGAATCGCTGACTTGGGAAGTCGAGCCCTTCAAAGTGGGATCGAATGCGGGTTACTTCGGGCTCAATGGAGGCCAGTTCGCAGCCAACAATACCATTGACTTCAGGAACCCGATCAACCTGGGCGACGGATCTACAACCAAGAAGGGCAATATCCTGGTTGATTCCACCGCGTACCCGGCCACCATGAGCGGCGTGCTCAGCGGCACTGGCGGGAAGCTGACCAAGTACGGTAACGGCACGTTGATCCTCACTGGCGACAACACCTATACCGGTACGACATTGGTCGACAACGGCAAGTTGTTCGTCAACGGCAACCAGTCCTTGGCCACCGGAAATGTCACCATCAATGGCGGAAAGACCCTCGGCGGCACCGGCACGATTGGCGGCAACGTCACGATCAAGGTCAACGCCCGCCTGGCCTTCAACCTGATCACGCCTAAGGCCAGCCACGACAGCCTCGAACTCGCCGCCACCAAGACGCTGACCTTCGAGGGTGCCTCGGGACTCGACATCACGGGCGGCGGAACTGCCACCAGCGGCTCTTACACCCTCGTTTACGCCCCCGGCGGCATCACCCTCACCGGCGGCGTTCTTCCGACCATAGGCGCCCTGCCGGTCGATTGGACCGACGCGTCCGTCTCCGTCTCCGGCGACGGCAAAAAGTTGCTGCTGACCGTCACCGTCCCCGGGTCATCGGATCCATACACCACTTGGGCCGGCGCGGGTGTCGCCTTCGACGACGATGCCAACAACGACGGCGTGGCCAACGGCATGGCATGGGTGCTTGGAGCGACCGACAAGGATGCCAACGCCACCTCGCTGCTGCCGACCTTGGACAACACCGATCCGAACTACTTCATCTTCACCTATCGTCAGAAGGATGATGCCAATACGGATACCAAGACCACCATCAAGGCGGAATACAGCAGCAATCTGACCGGCTGGACCGAGGCCGTGCACGACGGCAGCAACATCATCATCACCCCGAGCGATGAAGGCGGAGGTACGGGCATCGACTTGGTGCAGGTGAAGATCAAGCGCACCCTCGCAGTGGGTGGCAA
>JAPLUJ010000419.1 GCA_026397695.1 Verrucomicrobiota bacterium
GTGTGTTCGTCCGCCGTATAGCGGTGGAAAAACTCGTGTTGGACGAGGCAGTCCAGGGCTCCGAACTCAGGCAGGTAGCGGCCGAGGAAGCCGATCCGGTGCATGAGGCGCAGGATACGGGCGGCGTCGCCCTTGCGTTCGAGGATCGCCTGGAAAATCTGGCGGTTGGTTTTGGCGTAGCGGAACGGGCGGTCGATATCGCCCCAGTGATTGGCGATGAGGCGGCGGATCTGCGGGCTGAGATTGAGGTTGCGGACCTGACAGTGCTGGAACAAGCGCATCAAGCGGTGCGAGTCCTCCTTGAATATGTCCGGGTTCGCAGGAAACAAGCGGCCATCGCGGGCGATGAAGCCGTCGAATTCCTCGCGCCGTTTCTTGCGGAATGTCAGGAACGACCGGATACCGGATTCGGCACGCGAATCCTGCTCGATCTGGAAGGCTTCCATCAACGAGGTGGTGTGCTGATAGATGTGGCGCGTGTGGCGGTAGTAATCACGCATGAAGGCCTCCGTGCTGCGCAGGATGTCGCGCTGCGGATAGGCAAAGGCGGTGGCCACCACGCCTTGCAGTTGGAGGGTGAGTTGGTCGGTGCCCTTGTGGGTGTGGTAGTGGAGTTCGTTGCGGACGCGGTGGAGGAAATCGTAAGCTTCTTCGATTTCACGGCACGCCGAGGCCGTTAGAAGTTTGCTCTCCACGAGGTCATCGAGTTTGGCGCTGCCATGTTTGACCCGGGCGACCCACTGGATGCTGTGATAATCGCGCATGCCGCCGCAGCCTTCCTTGACGTTGGGTTCCTGCAGGAAAACGGTGCGCGAATACTTCTCATGACGGCTTCGCAGGTCCTGGCGGCGGAGTTCAAAAAAGGCCATCTGGCCCTTGTCGATGCATTCCCTGGCAAAGCGCGTTTGGAAATTCAGAAACAATGCGGCATCGCCGGTGATCAAGCGCGCGTCCATCAGCGAGGTTTTGTTTTCCTGGTCGCTCTTGGCTTGTTCAACACATTCGGCGATGGAACGGCAGGCATGACCCACCTTGAAACCCACGTCCCATAACAGATAGAGCACGTCCTGCACGAGATCCTGCAACGGTTGGGGCGGATTCTTGGAGGAACGCGGCAACAGAAAGAGCAGGTCGATGTCCGAGCGCGGGTTGAGCAGGGCGCGGCCATACCCCCCCATGGCGACCAGCGCGATGGGAAACTCAACCACATCCTTGCTCACATGGACCGACGATTCCAGAATGGATGTTAGAACAGCGTCCATCAGCGACGCGCGGTTGCGGGCGATTTCAAGGCCGCCAGCCCCCGCGCGGTGGCGCAACAGGATGCGGTGCTCCTCGATCTTCAAAAACTGCTGGTAGAGAGTTATCCGTTCAGTCGGCGCACGCGGACCTTCAATCGAAGATGTGAGAGCTTCCCTGACGTGAAGTTCTAGAGCTTTGAGGTAATCGCGCATGTGGAATATGATAATAGGTGCCTCATCCGGGCGAAAGGTCAAGCAGAGCGAGCCATCCGCTCGCCGACTTTGGCGTAGAGTTCGGTTTGGCGGGAAGTGCATTCGACAAGATCCGCCTCCAATATCACCGCACCAGGCTCGAAAATCGTGATGGTCGACGATCCACCGAAGGCAAAATAGCCCATTTCTCCGCCTTTTTCCACCGGTTTACCGGGGGTGAATGTCTGCTGGATGGTGCCTACGCAGGTCGCCCCGATATCTAGCAGAAGCACCGTGCCGAAACGCCGGGTCACCAGCGGCGTGAGCGTCCGCTTGTTCATCCACAGATAGGCAAGGCATTGGCGCAAGGCAATCGGGGAAACCGCAAACAACGGACCGTCAATCCGCCGGGTCTCACCGGGCACTCCCGCCGCCGGGAAATGAAAGCGGTGGTAATCCACCGGACACAAGCGGGAAAGAACCAACGCCCCGTGCGCATAGCGACGCGCCAGATCGGCGTCACCTAACAGTTCCGGCAGGTCGAATTGCTGGCCTTTGACAAACACCCCGTCGATGGCCGAGGCCCGCTCGAATCCGAGGTGCCGGCCGTCGGCCGGAAATACGACGCTGGATTCGTCCGCATCGATAGGGCGCGCGCCGGGCTTGAGTTTGCGGATGAAAAACTCGTTGAACGTGGCGAAGGATTCCGGAGGGTCCGCAAATTCAGCGGGATCGAGGCCGTAGCGGACAATGAACGGCGCGATCCGCGCGGCGGAGGCCGGGGTGCTCATGCGCCTGCCTACCCACGCGGAGAATATCGGCCGTTTCACCCAGGCGACCAGGGCGAGAGCGCCTAACGGATTTCCATAGGTCCACCGCAGAAAACCCTCACCATAGACCTGCTCGGTCTCAAGGGTGGCGGTATGGCGGTTGAAGAATCGGATCGGCTCCACGGCGCTGTTGTAAGGACCGGACATCAACTTCGCAAGTGTGGCGTGCTGGTTTGGCGGACGCTTGGGGGCGCGGTCTCGACGAGCCCGCAGACAATGGATGCACCAAGCGAAGTCTCAAATAGCGTGAGCGTCCCGCCGACGAGAGAGAATGACTGAGATCGTCTGACTGGCTCGCTTCAAATTCCTCAGATAATCCGCCGCTCCTTGTGAGATCCGCTCGCCGGTGTTGCGGCATTCTGGCATGGCTCTGGCTTTTGGTCCTGCACCCAGCCGGTTTTCCGCCTTCAATACGCCGTTTTTATGATTGACAAGAGCGTGACGCGCGGCGACACTCCTACTGCTAGTCGAATTTGCCACAGACATTCCATCAAATCAACATGCCACATCCCATGAATCCGTTTGTGATCACCCTCGTCGCCATTGCTTTGCTTCATACTACCGTCGGTGCCGCGCCACAGACGCAAGATGAGAGGAATAAACAGCGACTGCAAGAGAAGGAAGTGCGCGAAAAGCGCCGCGCAGCCGTACAAGCAGTCTTGGACGACAAGGACAAAAACCACGATGGCTCGCTCTCCAAGGAGGAATACATCGCCGGCGAAGCGGATCCTGCCGCCGCCGCGAAGAAGTTCGACAAGTATAACAAAAACCGGGACCGCGTACTTACCAAAGGGGAAATCGCCGATTCCCTGGCTCTCTGACATGGCCCTGCCAACCGCAGTAATCTGTCCTGCGTTGCAGCCTGCGGGACCGTTTCTGGAACCAATGGACTTGAGTGGATCATGCTTGTGGCTGTGCAACCCGTCGGCTTCGTCAATGCCATGGATCACAAGAACCAGTAGGACGCCACGTCCACCATTCGTCGGCAAATGTTGAAATAAGAAAACAACATCCAACGCCATCTCAAGGACGATTTCGGGTTTTCCCCCACCTATATGGACACGCGTTTCGTCGTCCTCGATCTGGGCATTCAGTTGATCGAAGAAGTAAAGGAGGAAGCCAAGATCGGGATCAAGGTTACGCCTATCCCCACCGGCAAAGTCACCGCGACCATGGACACGCTCACGCTGCCCGGGGCGATGGTCAGCGGCAAGGTCACGTTCAGCGACGGCGAGACTGCCATCTGGTTGCTCGATCAATCCGGCCGCCCGGGATTGGATCCGGACACGCCCGGTTACCGCCCGACCCAGGAAGATATCCTGGAGTTCCAGCAACAACTCCGCGTTCTCATCGAAAAAGGCGGGTTATAATCGGTCCCATCCTGACCTCAAACATTACAGACACAATGCCGTCGTAGCGGTGTTGAAGCCGTGGAGCATGCAGGAATCAGTCATCCCGACACCCGCGGCCAAACGCCGCCGCGATGGGGTTGGCTGCGCCCGAGTGCTGGCACTGTGTGTGCTAACGGCAGCCTGCGATGCCCCGCCGCCCGCTGCGCAATCCCACCTCGCCCAGCCCGTGCCAGTGGACTCCCAACTCGCCGCAGCCCGCCTCGATCTAGCACAAATCCGGCTTTCCGGCAATGCTCCGGATGAAGCGCTTGCACTGTTGGTTGCCGCCCTTGAGGCGGATCCACCATCTGCGGAGGCCCGTGCCATGACCGGGGAAATTCTAGCAAAAACCCGCTGGTACCTGCCCGAACTCACCCTCGGCCACCAGCAACCCATCGAACGCATCGACTTCGCGGCTAACACCACCGTGCGGTGGAATCTGGACCCCCCGCGCATCGAAAGCGTGCTGTTCCCGATCCAGGCCGTGGAAACCCGCAGTCTGGTGTTCTCCCCGACCCGCCAATCAGTGGTCATCGAACGCGCCGGTGTCACCTTGCTCTGCAATGCACAAACCCTCAAACCCATCCGCGACCTCGGCCCGCTGCCTGAGTTTGTCACACCCTCCGCCGTGATCGTCTTCTCCGCCGACGGTCTTCTGCTAGCCCACCCGGTGGTCGCCTCGGCAAACGACCACACGCTGATGTGGCATCTGCGCGACGCATCCTCCGGGGATATCATCCGCTCTTCCAAATCCACCACCCCGGATCACCCGCGCCCGCTCGCCGCCTTTCTCAACCGGAACGAATTGCGCGTCCTGCACAAGGACGGCAGCTTGTTAGAAATACCGGTGTCGCCCGTGGAAGCCGTTCGTATCACCCCGCAGGATGCGCCGCTGTGCTTGTTTCACGCGCAATTCGCCGCCACTGGCGGCTCCGCGCTGACGCTCAAGGATATGGGTTCGCATCGCATCCCGGAACCGTTTTTCATGTCCTTTGGCGCAAAGGCCGACCCATCACTCGAACCCGCCTCGCTGTTAGAACGCCATCCATGGAGCCGTCACCCGGGCATTTGGACTGGCCTGCTGCGCGATCCGCATCGCGGGGCGCTCGAAGTCAGTGACCGCACCATCCACATTCTAACAGGAAAACACGCGCCGGTCCACACCCGCTCCGCCATCACTGCGGTCGCCGCCAGCGGGGACCGCATGATCCTCGGTGAACAAAACGGCACGCTCACGGTCCACCGGGCGCTGCCTGTACCGTTAGAAAAAACGGGGCCGCCGAAATCCTCCAGCCACGATGCGCAATCCCTGGCAGCCCTGCGCCATCTCACGCAAGCCCTCGCGGGCTGCACCTATGATACAACCCTCCGGACCTTCATCCGATGCGCTCCCGAGCAGCGCTTTCAAGCCTTCAGCACATGCGATTTCGAGGCGCTCACCCGGGTTTTCCCCGGCTTGGATTTCAGCGCGGTCGCCACTGCGGTCCAGTCCCTCAATCCAAGCTCCGCCCCTCCCGCATCACTGCTTCCGCTCACCGAGCGTCTCGCCCGCGCAATGAGCCCCCCCGCCGACTTGTCCTATCAGGAAAAAATCAATAAAACATTTGAGGAAGGCGACACCCCCACCGTCGTTGCCGCGATTGAGGCCGCCGGTGACAAGGGCCCCGCTGCCGCCATGGCCCTTGAACTCGCCCTCGCCTCGACCCACCCGGATTGGATCGATGCCTGCCTCACCCAGGCGACCGACCTGCCGCTGTTGTTACGCAAGATCGCCGTCTCACGTGTCGCATGGCTGCAAGATCGCAAGGCCGACGCCCTATCAAACTGGCCCGACGTTTTCCCCGATCTCAAACAGGTCAGACTGAGGGAAGATTGGGACGGCTGGGAACAGGCGGATTTCACCCAGGCACTGGCAAAACTCAGCCTCTGTGTGAGTGCGGAACTCGCCGCCATCACGGTGCCGCCAAACTCAACTCCGGAACAACGGCAGGAAATCGCCGCGCGACTCAACGATCCCGCCACGATGAAGGCGGTAGGCCGCACGCGTTTCGCCCAAGCCTGCCTCAAAGCAGCACTGGTATTTGCCGCTTACAAGGATGAAACGGCAACCACCTTGGCTCTGGCGGCCCGCGCCCGCGACCTCGGCGAGGAACCAGCACCGTGCCTCCGCGCCGAAGCCATCGCGCTCACCGCGCTCGGCGACTATCAGAAAGCCCATGATCGCTGGATCACCCTCATCACCGAACATCCGGTGGCTAGCCAACAGCCCGGCGATTACGCCGAGGCCGCCTACACCGCATTCGAAAACGCCGATCCGCGGCAAGCCATGGCCATTCTAACAACAGGTCTCCACCGCTTCCCTAACGACGGCAACTTCGCCCTGCGCGCCGGCTGGGTCGCACTTCTAACCGGCAACGCCGAACGTGCCTATCGCTTCCTGCTCACCGGCCGACAAATCGGTTTCCCGCCGGAAAAGCTTGAAAACGCCACCGCCTTGCTCGCCATCGCCGCCGCGCAAACCGGTGCCGCCGAGGACGCCGCCGCCTACTATCAGGACCTGATCCTGCTCGATCCCGCATGGGAAAACCCCGATACCCTGGAGTCGCTGGAATGGCCGGAGGAACTCAAGGCATCACTCCGGCAACTCGTCTGGTGAGCGGCCCATGAATCACCATCGTCAATCAAGGTTTTAGACACGGACGTTTTAGGCAGGGGCGCTTTTCCAAACGGTCCATAGCAGAGAATCAACCAATTGCACATCCGTCACTTACGGTGGATTGGGGGAATCTCCAACAGATTTTCCACACCAATTTTCACATCTGGAGAAACGACTTGTATTCAATGGCTTCAGAACTCAGCAAACCACCTCGTATGGGTCGAATGGCCGAGCAAGTTCAATTCCCTCAAAGGTAGGGACGGTCGGCCTCGGCCGTCCCACTTGTCCGCCGGATGGCGGTGCGAATGGAGGGAGCTTGATTCGCTAAAATCCAAGCGCTTAGCCATTCGCTTCCTCCGTGTCCTTTCAGGCCGCAAGGCCA
>JAPLUJ010000425.1 GCA_026397695.1 Verrucomicrobiota bacterium
CAGTTTCGTGGCGAGATCATTACCGACCTGCTCGTCCCCGGCACGCGCCGTCCAGATTTCCTCGGCGGCCTCGCCTAACGGACTCAGGAGCGTCGTCGGGCTGCCGGTTGATGCAGGTGCCAAGGCCACCCAGCGGTCGCGCGACCATGTCGTCATCGGGTGGTCCACCACGACGGGTGTGAGGCGGCATCCGACTGGCCCGACCGTGTCTGTTAGCTCATCGAATGCGGCCCGGGTTGGACAGACGACATGAACGCTGACATCGCTCTCAAGCGCACTCAGGAAGTCACGGTAAACCCGGACCACCATGTCCTTGGCCGACGGCTCGTAATGGATCACCATTTCGCCACGCCGGCCGTCGCCCCCCGATAGAACCGGGCCGGTGGGCGGTGACGTTTTGACGCCGCCACCGCGGCCACCGGCGATTGATAGAATGGTGATGCCGGCCAGCAGCCCAAGCACCACCCCCAAGCCTGTTTGCCAGCGCCACATGGGTTGGTTTTCTGTTACTTGACTGACGCGGTTTGCACCACCGGGACAGCGGTGGGGAAGTTCAGCGCGACGATGCCGGAGATGCGCGACAGCGGACTGATGTTGGGGTTGGCAGACGCTGTTGTTGCCGCGTTCGGGTCGGTATTCCGGAGTGTAACCGCGATCATGCTGTGAGGTGGCAGCTTGGCGGGGACGGCAATGGCGAGCACTTTGGTTTCGTTCGCTTGCAATGCCACCGGCAGGTTCTGCTGCCAAAGTGCATTGGGGAGGCGCGGCACACGCGACATCATGTCTGCGGGTGAGGAGGCGGTGACGGTGATGCTAACAGACGCGGTGGCGGATTCACCCGTGGTGTTGACCGCCGTGAGTTCAAACGCCGGTTGATCGCCCGCACCTAAAGTTTGGTTTGGTGCGGCGGCGAGGGTCATCGCGATGCCGTTAGCAACCAGTGTGGGTTTTTCGATCCGCGGGGCCGGGGCGTCCGCATCGTTCACTGCTTCCAGTGTTCCAGACCAGAAGGTCATCACGGTGAGGGACGCGGTTGCGAGTGCTGTTGTAACGATTGTCATGAGGTCTTGCGTTTTCATGGTAACTTTCTTTTGTTGTTTCATTTTGGGTTGTCCAACCTGTGGCCGGACAACCCAAGTGTAACACTTTCCTGACAGACGAAAGTAAAGGCCGTGTAAATAATGGACGGTCGCCGAGAGTGCACCGCCTAACATACAATCAACAGGCGGGACGGTTCGGCTGGGCTAGCCGAACGCGCCCGTTGGCCGCGTCGAACTTGCGTTTCGTGCGGTTGGAGACGAAGTCCTTGAGCACATCGGTTTTGCCGGTGGTTATCAGTTGGATCACCTGTTCGACGGTGATGTCGCGATGCAGGATGGACTTGCCGATACGGATGCCGTTGGGATCTTTTTTGGTGACGAGCTCCGGGATGTGATAGGCCTTCTCGCTCTGATAGAGATTGAGCCGGCGGCCGTCTGATAGATCTATCTTGCCGATGAGTTGCTCTTCGGTGAGTACCGGTGGGGCGTCCTTGTCGCCGTTGTCGAAGACAAAGTTGACTTTGAATTTGGCATCCAGTTCGAGGCCGGCGTCGAACGGTTTATGGAACTTCGATTTGAATCCGGTGAGCGGGCCGACGAATTTTTTGGTGAAGAGTTCGGTGGCTTCCGCAGCGGTGAGCAGGCGACCGGCGATGTGTTTTTTGGCCTTGAATTTGCATTCCGGTTGGCGGCACTCGTAGGTGGCTTCGGTTTGTCGGAGACCCTGTGCACCGCAGATAGGGCAGGGGATGAGGAGGTCGGGGAACGATTCGTTTTTCGCGTTATCGGCGAGTTTGCGTGCGTTGGTGACGATCTCGTGGGTGTAGGAGATGATCTCCTTCATGAACGTGTCGCGCTTGAGTTGGCCGTGTTCCATTTGACGGAGTTTGTATTCCCAGTCGCCGGTGAGTTTGGGTGAATAGAGCCCCTCGATGTCCATTTCATGGACGAGTTCGATGAGGCGCATGCCGCTGCCGGTGACGAAGAGTTCGCGGCCTTCGCGGGCAAGGTATTTCTGGGCGATCAGGCCCTCGATGGTGGCGGCACGGGTGGCGGGCGTGCCGAGGCCGCGTTCGGCCATGGCTTCGGCCAGGGCTTCGTCGTCGATGAGTTTGCCGGCCCCTTCCATCGCCGAAAGCAAGGTGGCTTCGGTCATGCGCGCCGGGGGTTTGGTTTCCTCGTGGATCACCTCGATGGATTTCACGCTAGCGGATTCGCCGGGGGTGACCGGGACGAGTTCGTCCTTGCCGGAGGCGACGCCCGGGCGGCGGCCATAGACTTCGAGCCAGCCGGGTTTGACGAGCACGCGGCCTTCGGTTTTGAAAACGTCGGTGAGGGCAGGATGGGCGATGCGGGTGAGGCGGGTGGTTTGCTCGAACTCGGCGGGTGGATAGAATACGGCGATGAAGCGTTTGACGATCATGTCGTAAACCTTTTGTTCGGCATCGCTGAGTTTCGAGATTTTGCCGGTGGGGATGATGGCGAAGTGGTCCGAAACCTTTTTGTTATCAAAGATCCGGGGTGATTTGTGCAGGCGCGGGCCGGTTGGCTTGTCGCCCTTGAGCACTGCAGTGGCGTATCTGGCGACGTCGAGGTCGCTGTTAGATAGTTCCTGCATGGTTTCGCGGACGTGGCCGGTATAGTCATCCGGCAGATAGCGCGAGTCCGTCCGCGGGTAGGTGATGACCTTGTGTTTTTCATAGAGCGCCTGGGCGATTTGCAGGGTGCCTTTGGCGGAAAACGGTGCTTCGCGCTGCAGCGTGGTGAGGTCGTAAAGCTGGGGTGCGATCTGCGCTTGCGCTTTCTTTTCCTCGGACACGACGCCGGTTTTACCCTCGCAGCGGGTCTTGATCTGCGCGGCGGCGGATTGCTCCCAGAGGCGCTCGGGGCGCGCGTGGATGTTAGCCTCGTCCTTTTTCCATGCTTCATCTATCCACTTGCCAAGATAGTTGCCGGACTTGACGCTGAAGGTGGCGTGGACTTCGAAATACGGGCTTGGTTTGAACGCCTGGATTTCCGCCTCGCGGGTGGCGAGGATGGCGAGGGTGGGGGTTTGCACCCGGCCGGCGGCGGTGATGTTGAATCCGCCATGGCGCGAGTTGAAGCAGGTGAGGGCGCGGGTGGCGTTGAGGCCGACCAGCCAGTCGGATTGCGACCGGCATTTTGCGGCGTCGGCCAGGGGTTTCATCTGTTCTTCGCTGCGCAGGGAACTCCACGCCTCGAGGATGGCATTGTTAGTCATCGACTGCATCCAAAGCCGTTGCACGGGTTTCTGGAGGTTGCCGATTTCCATGATGTAGCTGAAAATGAGTTCACCCTCGCGCCCGGCGTCACAGGCGTTGACAATGCGGTCGATGTCCTTGCGTTTGGCGAGCATGAGGACTTGTTTGAGGCGGGCTTCGGTATCCGGTACCGGATCCAGTTCGAAGTGTTCCGGGATGGCGGGGAGAACTTGGAAATTCCACGGCAGTTTTTTACCGTTAGGTCCCATTGGCATGCGCAGTTCGACGAGATGTCCGACCGCCGAAGTGATCACGGCCTGGGGGTTTTCGTAGTAAAGGTCGCGTCCCGAGCCTTTCTTTTCGAACTTGCCGAGC
>JAPLUJ010000302.1 GCA_026397695.1 Verrucomicrobiota bacterium
CAGAACCTAACAAAAATAAAACCGCCACGGAAAAGGTGCAGGGGAGTGGAGCCGACACACCATGATTGATTTGCCCGCCGCCTTGCTTCAAGCACAGTGACACGATGACCGCCATCCTCGGCATATCCGCATTTTACCACGACAGTGCCGCCGCCTTGGTGGTTGACGGTAAGATCGTTGCCGCTGCCCAGGAAGAACGGTTCACCAGGAAAAAACACGATGCCGGGTTTCCATCGCAGGCGGTCGCCTATTGCCTCGGCGAGGGCGGAATCCTGCCGGCGCAACTCGACTACATCGTCTTTTATGAAAAACCGTTCCGCAAGTTCGACCGCTTGTTGGAAACCTATCTGGCTTTCGCGCCAGCCGGGTTCCGCAGTTTTCGTTTGGCGATGCCGCTCTGGCTCAAGGACAAGCTGCACCTGCGACGCACGCTGCGCAAGGAATTGGCCGGCGCGGAGCGCGCGCGCCTGGTCTTCACCGATCACCACGAGAGCCATGCCGCCAGCGCGTTTTTCCCCAGCCCCTTTGAGCGCGCGGCATTTCTAACACTTGACGGCGTGGGTGAATGGTGCACCGCGACTATCGGCACGGGTGATGGCAACCAATTGGCATTCTGCCGCCAACTGCGGTTTCCCCACTCGTTAGGGCTGCTCTATTCGGCGTTCACCTCCTATTGCGGATTCAAGGTCAACAGCGGCGAATACAAACTGATGGGCCTGGCACCTTACGGACAGCCGGTCTATCTGGATCACATCCTCAAGCATCTCGTCGATCTCCGGCCCGATGGCAGCTTCCGGCTGGACCTGACGTATTTCAACTATTGTCAGGGTCTCACCATGACCAACGCGAAGTTTCACCAACTCTTCGGCGGTCCGCCGCGGACTGCGGACGGATTGTTAGAGCAACGGCACATGGACCTTGCGTCCAGCATCCAGCACGCCACCGGGGAGATCGTGCTGCGCATGGCCTGCGAGGCGCATCGCCTGACCCACTTGCCAAACCTGGTGTTGGCCGGCGGTGTGGCTCTCAACTGTGTTGCCAACGGGCGCTTGTTGCGGGACGGACCCTTTGAAAAGTTATGGATTCAACCGGCTGCCGGTGACGCGGGTGGCGCCCTTGGGGCGGCGCTTTTTGTTTGGTATCATCTGCTGGATCACCCGCGCACGCCCGCAGCGCAGGACAGCCAGCAGGGGAGTCTGTTAGGCCCCGTTTGCGACAATGCCGCGATCACGCGCTTTCTAACACAGGAAAATGCGCCGCACGAGCTGATTGCGGACGAGGCCGCCTTGCTGGCGCGGGTCGCGCAGCTCATCGCCGATGGCGGGATTGTCGGATGGTTCCACGGCCGCATGGAGTTTGGCCCGCGGGCCCTTGGCGCGCGCAGCCTCCTCGGCGATCCGCGCAATCCCACCCTGCAGGCAACCATGAACCTCAAGATCAAGTTCCGCGAGAGCTTCCGACCGTTCGCACCCTGTGTCTTGCGCGAACGGGCAAGCGCTTGGTTCGCCCTGCCACCGGATCAGGAAAGCCCCTACATGATGCTGGTCGCACCGGTTTTGAAAAATCACCGCCTCGATCTAACAATCAAGGACCGGCAGGCAATGGCCGTATCCGGCGACTTGCTAGAACGCGTCAACGTCGTGCG
This sequence comes from Verrucomicrobiota bacterium, assembly GCA_026397695.1. Classification (GTDB taxonomy): domain Bacteria; phylum Verrucomicrobiota; class Verrucomicrobiia; order Verrucomicrobiales; family Akkermansiaceae; genus Luteolibacter. Next base: position 1,646 of record JAPLUJ010000302.1, read on the forward strand.
CTCGACCTTGCCAGCCGTCACGCATGTGGATTTCAGCGCACGGGTCCAGACCGTGGATGAACCACGACACGGACGTTTCTATCGGCTATTGCAGGCCTTTGAGCAACTGACCGGTTGCCCGGTGCTGGTCAACACGAGCTTCAATATCCGGGGCGAACCGATCGTCTGCACGCCGCAAGATGCGTATCGGTGCTTCATGGCCACAGGCATGGACGCTCTGGTGCTGGAGGATTCCCTCATCCTCAAGGATCAACTGGATCACCCACCCGGCGATGCCGCACGCCAACAGCATATGACAAAATTCGAACCGGATTGAACTCTCTTATGCAATGGTCCGACATCCCCTTCAACCCATCCCGCAAGGTGCTCCGCCAGTTTGCCGCGCTGGGGTTGGTCTGTTTCCTGGCGCTTGGTGCCAGAGAGGTCTTCTTTTCAAACCAACTCATGTTAGGACTGGCGCTGGGGTTTGTTGCAGTCTTGGTCGGGCTCACCGGTTTGGTCCGACCCGCACTGTTGCGCCGGATTTTTGTCGCGTGGATGGTGGTGGTTTTCCCCATCGGTTGGCTCATCTCCCAGCTCATATTGGTGATGCTCTATTTCCTGGTGCTCACCCCGGTGGCATGGATACTCCGCCTGCGCGGACGGGATTTGCTCGGTCGCACACCCACACCCGGGCGTGAGAGTTATTGGGAGCCCAAGCAATTGCCGCTTGATCCGCGCAGCTATTTCCGTCAGTATTGAAACCCACAGCGGACCCTATCATGAGCCAACGACAAAGCGAATTTGAAAAGGCCTCGGCCAATCAGGACAACGTAGGCCTGATCGCCGAGTTGTGGGGGTTTCTAAAGGACAACCGCAAATGGTGGATGCTTCCCATACTGATCCTGTTGTTGGTGTTGGGCTTGCTGATTGTGCTCGGCGGAACCGGCTTGGCACCACTCATCTACACCTTGTTCTAACCCATCAGGAACCCGTGCTCAAACCATCCTCTGGTCCTCGTCATCAATCCGTCAGCCAGCCGCCCATCTCCAATCCAAAATCATCTATCTCCACTCCACCTCTTGCTCTGCCGTCTAACCTTTAACATACATCGTCCAGCCTCTCACTCCAAACAGCCAAACCATGCACGCCACGTCCTCGCGGCCTGCGCAATCACCGGACTGGCCGTCGCCCCGAGCGCCTTTGGTGTCCTCGGTGTCCTCGAGGCCCCGGGCGGGGCCACAGCGTCATCTTATTTTGGGGAGCGGGCTCCTCTCTGTACGATCGACGGCTCCGGCATGTCGCCTGCTGGCGCGGTCACCGTGACCTCCACTGCCAGCAACAGACCGGATGAGCCCTTTACCATGTGGTCGACCGATAACTTGACCGTGGCCGCAGGCTCATGGATTACCTTCGATATGGGCAGTGTCAAGACATTCAATGGTTTCCACCTGTGGAATTACAATGAGGATACAGGCAATCCCGATTATTATACCCTATCGGGAATCCAGAACGCCGAGGTGTATTATAGCAACTCCCCACTGGATGGCAGTTTCACGGGCACGCTGGCGCAAAGCTACAGCTTCACCCGGGCGACCGGACTCGACACTTATGCGGGGGAAGATTACACATTTACTACTCCAGTGACCGGTCGATACATCCAAATCAAGGTCCTCTCCCATTTTGAGGGCGGCGAAACGGATTACGTCGGTATTTCCGAGATTCGCTTTGACAGAGCCCTGTTCCCCGTGGCCAGTGCTAACAGCACCGACTGGAATATCCCG
>JAPLUJ010000433.1 GCA_026397695.1 Verrucomicrobiota bacterium
ACAATTCGGATGTCAAACCCGCGGAAGTGGGACTAACGATGAGAGGTTCTACGATCTTGGCACGGTAACCGGTTTCCTCTAACAACTCGCGGGCGGCGGTGGCGGCGAGGGATTCGCCGAGGTGTTCGGGTTCATCGCCGACGATTCCGGCGGGGATTTCGATGACGCGTTGGTGGATGGGGATGCGGAATTGTTCGACGAGGAGGATTTCGTCCCCGGGGGTGATGGCGAGGATTCCAACACAGCAATCCGCCTGCGGACGGCGCACAAAGTCCCAGTGGCCGATGCGTTGAATGCTCAGCCAGCGGGTTTCAAAAAGGGTCTCCGGTGTGGTCATCAATGAAATCTATCAAGTCACATTGGCACGCGGGCCGGAAGCAGGGTACTTCCCGTGCGCGCTGATGTCCCGTCACGATTTCCAAATTCCCGTTTCATGCAAGCACCGACTTGGTCGGCGTGTTCGCGGCACCCTTCGCGGTGATCAACGATTTGCGGTTCCTGCACAGCCAGAATGAGGAAACCCGCCGCGCCGGCTTGATCGCACGTGCATCGACGAACTGCGGGACCTCTGACTCCGCCGGATTGAATGCCGCAAAAGCTGTGAAATAATCATGCTTGTCAGCGTGGGAATTCATTATCTAATGACTGGCATGCATCACCAACTCGTTGCCCGCCTATTGTTGTTGCCAGCACTTGCCATCACCCTTCAAGCCGCGGTGTCCCTGCCGACTGGAAATTCCGCAGCCGTCCCCGCCGAAGTGGCGGGGCCCGCGAAAGCCGCGATGGAGGCGTTCCAAGCCGGACGCCATGCCAAGGCGGTTGAACTCGCCCTGCCCTTGGCCGAGCAAGGCAACGCGGACGCCCTCTATCTGTTAGGATTCGCCCATGAGTCCGGCCAGGGAGCGGAGGCATCCAAGGACAAGGCGCTTGATTACTATCGCAAGGCGGCGGCAGGCAAATCCAAGGACGCGGTGTACCGCATGTCCTTCATCCTGCTCGCATCCGACAAGGAGGAAGAACGCGACCAAGCCCGCCAAGCGCTCGAAACCGCCGCCAAGGACGATCCGGCGGTGGCCGCCCGCATTCTGGGTGAGGCCTATCTGCGGGGGCTCCTGAGCCCGGCTGCGGATCCTGACAAGGCGGTGTTCTGGTGGAAACGCGCCGCCGATGCCGGGGACGTCCTGTCGGTGCTGCTCATCGCGCGCTTTTACGAAGGCCAATTCGGGTTTCCAGAATTGAAGGACACGAAGGAGGCGCTGGCCAATTACGGCAAGGCGGCGGGCTTGGGCAATGCCGGGGCGATGGCCGCGCTCGGATCGCGCCTGCTCAGCGGCGAGGAAAAAAGCCGCGACGAGAAAAAAGGCCGGGAGTGGCTCAAGAAAGCCATAGTTGCCAAAGAATATACCGCTTACCTCGCCCTCGGCGATTACGAGGAAAATGTCAAAAAAGACCTCAAGGCCGCGCTCGCCGAGTATGAGCGTGGCAAGGACGCGGGACAGGTCGATTGCATGCTGCGCACCGCGGATTTCTACCTCGAAGGCAAAGGCGTGGAAAAAGACCCGGAACGCGGCAATGCGTTGCTGCGCAAAGCCGCCGAAGCCGGCAACCCGGTCGCCAACTTGCGCGTCGCCGCCCAATTGCTGAGCAAAGAAAAACCCGACGCCACCGACCTGCTCACCGGCTACGGCCACTTGCTCGCATCCGCCAACGGCAATCTATCAGAAGCGCAAAACGAACTCGGCCTGCTCTATTTGTCGGGCAAACTCGGCATTGCGGATTCGCCCGGTGGCGTCGCGTGGTTGACGCGCGCCGCCCAAGGCGGCAACGCCCAGGCCCAGAACAACCTCGCCACGCTCTACGAACGCGGCATCGGCGGCGTGCCCAAGAATCTGGAAAACGCCGGTCAACTCTATTCGCTGGCCGCCAACCAAGGACACGGCGCGGCCACGCTGGCGCTCGCCCGTTTGGTCAACGATGGCGTCGGCACCAAGGCCAACCCCGTCAAAGCATGGGCGCTCGCCACCCTCGCCGTGGAACGCGGTGACAAGGAGGCCGAAAAACTCGTCAAGGAAATCACCGGCAAACTCGATGACAAACAACGTGCCGAAGCCGTGAAAGAACTCGAGAATATCAAATCCGGCAAACCCGCCAAAAAGGACGATGCCAAGAAAGACCCGTCCAAACCCGCAGCCAAGGACCCGTCCAAACCAGCAGCCAAAGACGCGACGAAACCGAAAACGAAATAGGAAACTTGCCTCCCTGCGTCCGGCGGCCAAGACTGTCGGCGCATCTGAGTGAGCCATTCATTTTAGATAATTTATTCAACATTCGCGTCCATCCGTCCATGCGCGGTTCCATGTTCTTGTGTGTTTTTTCGTGATTTTCGTGGTTTTTATTTCGGCAATTAGATTAAGTGAAACTCATCCACTGGCTTCCGCCCTTGGTGGTATTGGTTATTGTGGGAATCTGGATAGGCATCCAGCGTCTGTCCATTTCTGCGATGGAAAATGAAAACGCGATGTTGCAAAAGCACATCGCCGCTGTCCGCAGCCTCGGCCCAAGGAGTGCTTCACTGCACACCCAAGCCGGTGCGCCTGAAAAACTGGTGCAGGCCAATGGTGCGATCGATTGGAAAGAATTCGCCGCGCAATTGGCCGAAGTGCAGCGCAGCGAAGGCACGGGAGACATGCGGACAAAGGTGCATTTGCAGCAGCGCATGCAAGCAATGAGCCCGCAGGAAATCTGCGCCGCATTGGATGAAATCGCCGCACTCGACCTGCCCGCCGCCGCACGCACCATGCTGCGGCAAGTGCTCATCCAATTGCTCACCCAGAAAAATCCCGCACTGGCAGTGCAGCGTGGCATCGATCACTTGCAGGACAACAATGAGCGGATCAGTTGGTTGCTTGTCGGCGCGTTGCAGGAATGGGCCAAGCAGGATGTCGGAAAAGCCGCCACTTGGTTAGATCAACAAAGTGCCGCCGGCAAATTCGCCACCACATCGCTCGACGGCAGAAACCTGTCCAGGATGCGGTTTGAAGCCACCTTGATCGGCCTCTTGCTTGCCACCGATCCCGCCGCCGCCGCCCGGCGTTTGGGTGCGCTGCCGGAAGACCAGCGCATGGATGTCATTGGCAATTACGAGTTAAGCTCGGTCAACGACGCAATCCAGGCGGCCCTCGCCAAACTGATCCGTGACCAAGTGCCAGCGAAAGATCAAGCCCAGACATTTGCCAAGCAAGCGGCCCGATGGGTGGCACAGGGCGGTTATCCGCGAGTCACCGAGTATCTCGACCAGATCAAGGCCAGTCCCAGCGAACGCATCGCCTGCGTCGAGCAAGCCATTGCAACCACCATCCTGCCTAACAACCAGCAAGTCACGCGTGAGGATTTCGATACCATGCGCGCATGGGTGGGCACCCAAGTGCCTGATGCAATCGACAGCATCACGGGCAAAGCCCTGTGCGCGGCCGTCCGCGCAGGCGACCACAAGTTGGTGTTCGCCGAAGCCGCCGAACTCGCTGTGCAATACAGCCAAGCCAGCGGCAGCGACAACGTCCTCATGATCTTAATGGATCAGTTGGCGGCGAGTGGTGACAAAGCCCGGGCCCGCATCCTTGCCGGGAAAATTTCCGATGAGAACCGCCGCGCTGCAATCCTCAAACTCCTCGAATAATCTTCCCATCGTGGCATGAAAATCCCGCTCCTCGTCTCGGTTCTCATTCTCGCCAGCGGTGCGGTCCTTGGCTGGTACGATTACCAGCGACTTGCTGTCGTCCGCAGGACACACGCGGAACTCGTTGCGGAGGCCGCCAAGTTCGGCATCACCATCAATGCCTTGCATGCTGCGGATGCGGCACGCATCCCCCGGCAAGAACGGCAAGCCCGCGAGGTGGCTGCCCAGTTCACCGCAGCCGAGTTCATGGCCTTTGCAAGGGACATGGAAGCCAGCGATCAAGCCAACAACGGCCAACCGGATGCAGCCATGCAACAGCGCATCATGAACTTCATGGACCGCATCATGTTGCTCAAGCCCGCCGAGCTGAAATCCCTGATCGCCGAAGTCGCCGCCGACAAGGATCTCAAGGATCAAACCCGCCAGAGCCTCATCAGCTTCTGTATCATGTCCCTCGCCAACAACCACCCGCAAGCCGCGCTGATGTTTGTTTACGAGTCATCGGATCTCTTCAAGGACGGGCGTGTCGGCGAGCAAGCCGTCGCCGCTGCCCTCGCACGCTGGGCCAAGGACGACCCCATGGCCGCGCTCGAGTGGTTCAGCCATAACGCCGAAAAATATTCCACTCTCATCACCGAAGACACCAAGCGTGGCATGATCCAGGGTGCCGCACTCCTCTACCCGAAACTCGCCTTCCAACTCATCGGTGAACTGGATTTCAAGGAACCGGTTATGGCCATTCAAGGCATTGTCGGCACCGCCCAAACCCCTGCTGATAGAACAGCCATGCTCGCCGCACTCCGCGGGCACCTCGCCACCATCACCGATGCATCAGCCCGCGATCAAGCCGCGATCATCGGCGTCAGAATGCTGGTGCAAAGCGTCGTTCAGGATGGATTCGACTCTGCCAGCAAATGGCTCGCCGCTGCCAACCTCACTCCCGCAGAACTTGCTCACATCGCCAACGGCTTAAGTTATAACTCAGCCACTAGTGGCGAAACCGGCCAATGGATAGAGTGGCTCAGCGCAACCCTCCCTCGCGACGATTCCCGCGACCCGATAAGCAACATCGTGAGCAACTGGACCCGCACCGATTATCAGAGCGCCACCAATTGGCTTGGCAGCATTCCCGCCGGCCCTGCCAGAAACATCTCCGTCCGTGCCTACGCGGAGACTGTTGCCAGTTATGATGCCAATGTCGCTGCCCAGTGGGCGATGACCCTGCCTGATGGCACCGAAAGGGATGCCACGCTCATGGCCATCCACCGCAACCTGGCGCAAAAAAATCCGGCTGATGCCGCCGCCTTTGCCACCCGTTACGGCATCAAGTAGGTGCGCTGGTGTCGGCGCGTTGAACCAGATCATTCAGTTAGCTGCAAAGCGGCACGCTGGCCCACAAGGAGATGGCTGCGGCGGATGAAAATCAGTCCGCTTGGGACAGCGTTGTTGCGGATGGACTCGATGATCTTGCTAGGGTTGCAATGCCGGGAGCGCCTCAACTTCCGCGCCGGTCCCAATCCTCCCAGAACCGCGAGGTCTGCGCCGGGTCCGGGATGATTTCCAACAGAACTGGTTTGCCGCCGGGTTCAAAGCGGTCGAAATCATCCGCGCGGCGGACGCGCAGGTGGTCCATGCCCCACAACAGGGCCATGCCGGCCAGATCCGCAGCGTGCGGATTGATCAGGCATTCGGCGGCGCGCGGACTCAAAGAATTGAGGCGCTCAATCCGCGCGAAAATTTTCCCGCCGCCATTATTGATCACCGCGAGCACGCGGCCGGCGCAGTTGACCTGGCCTAACACGAATGGCGCCGCCAGATCGTAGAGAGCCGTTAGATCGCCGACCACCGCCCAGGTATCGCTGACATCGGCGGTCCAGCCGAGCCAGGTGCTGATCTGGCCGTCGATGCCATTGACCCCGCGGTTTGCCCTAACTGTTGGAACCGGTCGTGCCCATTGGGCGAACAGATTCCATTCGCGGATCGGCAGGCTGTTGCCGAGAAAAACCCCGCCGCCGATGGACGCATAGTGGGACAGGACACGCACCAGCGCAGGTTCACTATCGGGATAACATTCTAACAATTCAGCGGTCAGCGCGGCCCGCCCGGCGGCTCCAGCGAGCAGGTCGAGCGCGTCATCGGCTGCGGTGATATCGCCCAGGGCCGCCAGCACCCGCTGTAGCGGTCCGCGCGTGACGTGGCACGCGCGGGCCATGCCGGGCAGGCCGTTGCGGCAGACCGACCACACGGCAACGTCCGGCAATTCCTCGAGATCCCGCCAGAACCTGCCGCTAGGGACCTCGCCCAAGCGGAGAATTTTCCCGGGTGGGCGCGCCTTGAGGATGCGGTCCGCGTCATGGATGGCGAGCGATTGGAGGGCTTCGCGCAGGCCGCTGGTGGCATCGGCGACGAGCGGCACGCCGAAATCCCGGCAGAAATGGAACACCTCCTCCTGTTCTTCGGGTTCGAGCCCGCCTATCAGAACGACGATGCCCCGATAGAGATCCTCGCGCAACCAGCGGGCGAGTGCCGCCACATCAAGGCGGTCCTGCGCCGGGGTAAACGAGCCGCAGGTTTGCTGTGAGAAATCCTCCTCTCCCGTTAGGAATGACTCGTCGCATTCGACGTTGAGGTGGAGCGGCCGACGGCCATCCCATGCGGGAAAATCTTCCTGCCAGGCATAGCTGCCAAACAGGCCCGGCTGCGCGATTGCCTGTGGCGCGCCGGTGCCACGGAAGGCGGCCGGCCGATCGGCGGTGATGGCCACCAGCGGCCGTGCTTGGTAATGCGCTTCGATCACCGCAGGCAACAACTCGGCGGCGGCGGTCCCGCTGGTGGTGACCACCGCGCACGGCTGACCGGTTTCCATGGTGCGTCCGATGGCGAAAAAACCGGCGCTGCGTTCCTCGAAGTGCCGCCAGATGCGGACCAGTCCCGCCGCTTCCGCGCGGGCGAGGGCCTCGACCAAGGCGGCGTTGCGCGCGCCGGCGCAGACCACGAATTCGCACACCCCCGCCCGAAGGCAACGTTTGACCACTTCCAGCGCCGTATCCCATGCGTTCACGCCGTCCGTGTTAGCTCATGGCGATGGAAATGTCCAAGCGTGGAAATTCAAACCTGCACGGATCGTGCTTGCGCGACCGGTTCGGTTGCCGGTGCCCGCTCCATGGCTTGGCTGCTAGCGGAATTCCACATCGTTGCCGATACGCGTGAGCAGATTTATTTCCTCCATGTCCTCTGGCCGCAACAAAATGCCTGCGGCTGGTTTGGGGTCGGTGCCATCCCACCCGCAGATCTGCATCACAGGCTTGGCGAGCTGGATCACCTTGGCGGCGGC
>JAPLUJ010000513.1 GCA_026397695.1 Verrucomicrobiota bacterium
TCCGGTCGTCCAGCGTCAGCTCGTAATGGCAGTATTTCGTCAGCAGGTCGAGCACCCGCTTGTCTCCACTATAATCGTAGTAGAAACGGTAGGCATACATCATGTTCATTTGCGGCATGAGGTCCGGTTCCTGGCCATTGAGGCCGGAGATCGCCTCGGTGCCGAAGTATCCGTTAGGTCGTTGGCCGATGATTGACGGTTCGAGCCAACTCTTGGCCTCGGCCACCAGCTTCGGGTCGTCGAGGAGGAATGCCGCGGCGGCGTAACCGCGCAGCCAATACGGCACTTCCTCCCAGAAGTTGTCACCCTTGCCGGCGGGATCGAGCCAGGCGTTGTTTCTTTTGTTGATGAAGCTGCTGATTTCGCCGAGATGTCCATGGAACCCCTGGGACTGGAGTTGCAGTTGTTTGAGCAGCCAGCCCTGCGGTTTCACCGCGCACAGCGGCAGGCGGATATATGGGATGGGCAGCAGCGGCGCCTTGTTGCCGGGATAGTAGGGGTTGGCACCTGTGGTCGAGGGCCGTTCCACGACTGCAAGCGTGTCGGCGGAAGCCGGGAGGATACCGGGCGTCAAGGCGACGGCGGCGAGAGCGATGCCGGGAAATATTTTCATGTTGGGAAAAATTTGAGGATGTTGCAGGATATCATTTTACGGGTGTGCGGTCCGAGAGCGCGACCGAATGGACGGTGAATCTGCCGATCATGCCGCCGAACAATCCGCCCTTGAGATCGCGTCCGAGGTAACATTGGGTGGCCGCGACACTATCAGGACGCAGGGTCATGCGGGTGCTTTCCCCGACCTGCACCCCGTTGAGGAACAGCGTCGCGCGCGGCCCGTCCAACACCACCCGCACGGTGGCCCAAAGACCTTTATTCACCGGCTTCGTGGCTCCCACACCTTCGATCTTGGCGCCCTTGCGGATACCGAAAACCAAGCGGCCTTTTTCCGACGGGCTCAGCCACACCGCATCGCCGTTAGGGTTTGCGAACTCGAAGACGCGGGTGGCCTCGCGGACACCATCCCACTTGAACTCGGCGGTATAGGTACATGCCCCCATGTCCGCAACATCCTTCGGCAATTCCACAAACTGGTTCTTGCCGTTCAAGACCAGCGCTTTGTTGCCCGCATTCTTGCCGGCGCCGGTATTCGGCAGGCTGGACTTCGGCCTTTCCGAATCCGATACCACCGCGAAGGCCGGGCTGTTGACGAGATAGCCCCAGGTCGCACCGAAGGCATCGCGCGCCATCCACGGATGCTCGGACGCCGTGAAGTCATAGTCGGCATACAATCCGCCAAACTCTTCGTCCACCTCGCCATCATTCTTGCCATTTCCCCAGCTCCAGGTGAACCATTTGCCTTTGGTGACTTCGTTGCCTTTGGAGTATGATCCGTCGATCATGGAGGTTCCGCTCACAGTGCCTGTCGAGACGGCGCCGCCTTTGAGGACGGCGTTGCCACTGCACGTCTTGTCACGTTGCTCGGCGTGCTCCAATACCTTGGCCTTGTCCTTGATGGTGGCGTGCGTCGCCCTGGCATAATCCCGCACCTTGGCATCATCCTGAATGACGGAATCCCGGCTGACATGGGCAAATCCGCTCACCACCGCACGGTCACGCACCGTCGAGTCCTGAACGACCGCGTAGTCCAGGATACACGCGTTGCCTAACACCTTTGAATTGCCAATGACCAGCGCCTTGGGTCCGACATAAGCGGTGGCATCCACCTGCGCGCGGCTATCGACCAAGCCGCCACCGTTGGCGTGTTTGACACCGTGGATGGGCGGTTTATCGGGAATCATCACGTTGAGCGGTTCGCAGCCCGCAAGCTTGACCTTGTAGGGGAACGGCTCCTGCTCGAAGGAGCGGAAATCACCGACCATTTTGATGTTGTTTAGTTTGCTCGGTGTGGCGCAGACGACGAGGTTGAGCTCCTTGATGGACTTGCCGACCTCGAACTGCATGAGCTGGCCGGGCTTGGCAACCTCGCCATACACCGGTTTGTTATCCGTATCCACGCCGACAAATGCCGCACGCCACTCGGACCCGTGCAAAGGATCGACATACCCTGCAAGCATGGCCGAGACCTTGCCCGGTTTGACCGTCATGGGACAGATATTCCAGCCCAATTGCTGTGGAGCCATCTCTTTGGGCACGCGCCAGAATTCCGGCTCATAAGGAATTTTTTCGAGCGTGATACGGGCATAGCGCTGGATGTCGCTGTGCGCGCGCTGGGCATCCTGCTGGTAGCGGTTGACGGTGCTTACCACATGGTCATTGCCGAATGGCGTGTTGCCTTTGCCATCATGCGCCTCCGCATAGGTGATATAGTCCCACGTGACATTGCGCATCAACATCCGCATGTATTCGTCGGCCAACGGCAGCCGGGCGTTGGGAAACACCCGGTCGAATGAGATCCACGGATACTCGTTTTTTTCGCCAGCCGTCGGGCCGTCATACCAGAGCTTGGAAACGGCCATCGGCCCGTATTCCGGCGTCTGCGCGAGATGCTCGAACATCAGGCGGTCATGATAGTAATTACGCCCGTGGGCGGGGAAATACATGCACACCCGGCTGATGCAACTGGGCGGATCGGTCTGATAGATGCCATTATATGTTTGGGGGAAGTTCGCGTGCGCCTCCCAAAAGCTGCCCGACATGCCGCCGGTCATGCCCTGCCAACCGTGCACCAGCTCATGCGGATTGATATGCCCCGCACCCTGCAAAGCCCAGCCGAAATGGCCGTCCCAACCCATCCAGCTTCCTTTGGCAGGCTGGATCGGAATTTTATATCTGATGCCGTCGCCGCGTTCCTGCGCTTGCACGCTCACCACCGAACTGCGCATGGCCTGGCGCTCCGAATAGGTATGGTAGATCAATTCGGCCATGTTGAACATTCTGGGAACACGATCATTGAATTCCTTCAATTGTTGTTCCGACCATTTGGCCATTTCCTCTTTGTCCACGCAGTGGCGGAAATGTTCCGATTCCTTCGCCCACCACTTGTCGGGTTCGGTTCGCCACCAGTTGTGCATCTCGGTTCCCAGCATGACGCCACCTTTGAAGTTGCAGGCGATTTCCTCGTCGGTCATGGCCGCGTCGTGGAGACGCACCGCCGCCAGATCCCCCTTGAAAGACGGTTTGTCCGCGGACACTCCGCCCAGCACCATGATGTGCCCGTCCTTGATGGTCATCAGGCGCTTGCCGCTGGAAACCTTGACGCCGTCAAGATACCAATGCTCCTTGCCGGACATGCAGTTCACCACCAGGTGGCGCCATTTGTCAGAACCGGTGAAGCCATTCGGATAGACAAGCGGCGCGGAAGTCTCCTTGCCGTCCTGCGATTGCCAGCCCAGCACGCATTCGCCTTTCGCGGGGCTCTCGTCGCGCAGCCACACCTCGAGCGCCATGTCATTGGTGCCGACCACTTTGGATTCGGCGCTGAAGTTCCCCTTCATGAAATCATTGCCATCAAAACGCACGGCACGCACTTGGCCGACTGTCACGGCGTGCGGATATTTTTCATCACGCTCCTTGTAGGGCACCTGGAATCCGAAGTCGCCGAAGTTACCGCCGACATGGGTGCCTTTTCCGCCGCCGGAATAACCGCAGTTATACCAGTTCATCACGGTGTCTTTCTCATAGGTGCGCGACACCATGAACTCCGCGTGGAGGTCAATGGAAAGACGGCCCGCCACTGCCAGTTCGCCGATCGGCTGTTTGGTGACGAGTGATACTTCTTTGGTCAGTGCCATGCAGGCTCCGACCATCAGGCACTGCCCGATAAGCCATGCAGTGACGGTTTGTGCGGATTTTCGTTGGGTGTTCATAAGGTTGGATGATATTATTTGGCCTGGAGGCGCAGGACGTTGACGGAATTGGGTGGCAGGATGACCTGGAAGCTCTTCGCGCATCCGGTGAGCGGCAACACCTGCGGGGTGATGCGGTTCGGTTGGTCGAGCGAGTTCTCGTCCCCCCCCTTGTCGGAGCGGATCACGAGGTGTTGCCCGGTGGCCGCGACGTTGGTGGCACCCTCAATGCGGATTTCGGCTGGCAGCGGGGTTGGATTGTAATTGGTGGCCTTGACGACCACGGTCTTGTCCTTGCGCTGATAGCCGGAGGTGGCGAAGAACGACGGCTGGTTGTTGGCCTCGGGCTTGGGTGTGAAGTCCACGGTCGTCGCCAGATTCACGTCGGGGCGGTTTTCGGCATATACCTTCTGCACGTGATAGGACGCGTGGACGAAGCTGCGTGCGGCATCGAACTCGATGAGGTTCACGCCCCAACTGCGATTGTTCACGTTGACGAACAACGGCGCGTAGCTGGCCATGGTGACCAGATCGCCGTTGCGCTCGCACATCATCAGATAGACCGAGTCATCCATCGCCGCGCTCCAGTCACCGCCGCCGTGGTGATGGGCATATTCACCGACATAGACCTTCCACGGCTTGCGCGGGTATTTGTCGAAGTAATCGAAGTTCTTGCGAATCCAGCCGGACTGCTTGTAGGCATGCTCATCGACCACGTCGATGGCGTCGTCGCCCGCCCTGGCGATGGCACCCGGATTGAGGCCGCTCCAGTACATGCTCATGATGACGGTCATTGCGGGATACTTCGCTTTGATCGCGGTGCGGAATTTCTTATAGTAGTCGCCGTAAAGTGCGGGCGGGTGTTCGTTGCCGATTTCGACATATTTGAGGGGGAATGGTTGTGGATGGCCGGAGCCGAGGTCCTCGCAGAACTGGAGGAATTCATGATAGCCGAAGCCGTCGGTGGAGCGGTATTGCCAATACCCCCACTGGCCCGGGCGATCCTCCGGCGGGCAGACCATCTTGCGCCAATCCGGCGCGGATTCCCACGACAGGCCTTCCACATAACAACCGCCGGGATAACGCACGAAGGACGGTTTCAAGGCCTCCAGATGTTTCGCCAGATCCACGCGCAAGCCGTTAGGGCGGTTTTTATAAGTGGGGGGGAACAACGATATCCAGTCCACCTGCAATTCACCCTTGCCGCGGAATGACAACACAAAGCGGGCCTGCGGATCGGTGTCGGTGGCCGCGAGCTTGGCTGTTAGGCGCTGCCATTTGTTTCCTGGCGTGATTTTGCCAAACTCGTGCTGGCCGAGCACCTTGCCGTCCTTCGACTCCAGCGTGGCGGTCACGGTGCCCTCGAACGATCCGGGACGCAGGTAGCATTTCAATTCGTAGGAGGTGCCGGATTGCACGTTGATGCCCCAATAGCCGCTGTTGATCAGGGCGACGCGGCCGGCCGGCCCGGTGGGGGCGCCGACTTGCAGCGCCAGCGACCTGCTAGACGCCGCGTTCATCGGGTTCACCTCGGTGGTTTTCATTTCGCCCGTAGTGCCGCCGGTAGTTTCCAGCGTCCATCCTAACAGCTCACGCGCGGGTTGCCACGCGCAGTTGTTGACCCACGGCCACGGCATGTCCCATTTTTCCTTGGGCACACTGGACGGCAGTTTCTCGATTTCCATCTTCAGGTTGCCGTCGGGTTTTTTCACCACTTTCATGCCCTGCGGCAGCACGCCTTCCTCGAAGCTGCGGTTTTGGATGAGTTCGGCATAAATGCCGCCATCGAACGCGTGGCTGATCTCCTCCATGAAGATGCCGTAAAGGGTTGGCGACACCGGCGCCTTCTCTTGTGCCAGGTTGACTTGGATGGTGGCTTTGGGCGTTTCCGCCGTGGCCGCACTGGCGAGCAAGCCGCAGCACGCCAGCACCATGGCGCAGGTGCCGGGGCGGGAACGTTCGGGCTTGCCGGTGTGGATGAACGAGGTCATTGGATGCATGGGGATGTGCGGGGTTGCAAGGTTGGCTGCAAAGGTGCAAAGGAATTCATCCACCTGCTCATGGCTGATGAATGAGACGCCCCATTCCTTACGTGTGGGTTGCAACAAAGCTTGCCAACTTTTTTCGGGAAGATGATCCGAGCATCGCGGGCAGCACGCACCGCCTGTCAGGTCGAGCGGTCGACCGGTTAGGGCGGCAAACTGCCGCCCCCGCAATCACGCATGGCAACAGAGATGACGCTTGCGCTCAGCCCCTTTGAAACCGGCAGCCTGACCACGCGGACCTGCTTGGTCGGAATGCTCGACAAACACTTCGACCTCATCGAACGGTACATCCTCAAGCCGCCGCGTAACGCCGCGTCACCCGCCAACCATGGCAATTAGGTCTCCGTACCCGTGCCAAGCGAAACAATTATGTGTCGGACTTTTTCGCTTTGGCAATTCGTCGTGGGGTGCGGTATTGGGATTGCGTTTGAAGTCTGCAGGAATCGGCTTGGCGGATTTCTGGCAAGCCGAGATCTTTTCCCAAAGCGTTGCAGTGCGGGCGCTGCCACACAATTCAAAGTTCACTCGAACAAGCTGTTACGGAAGCGCGGTTGGTTATTTGGCGTGTTCCAGTAGCCGAAACCGGCTTTCCATTCCCACAGGGTCCACGGGATGTTGCGAGCCTCGGCGAGGGTTCTAACATCCCGCAGGTAGCGGGCGCGGCTGGCGTGATCGGCGGGGAAATGGCAGCCGAATTCGCCGAGGTGGATGGGTCTGCCGAAGTGGAGCGACCACGCGCGGGCGGCATCGAGGGTTTCGCGGATCACGCGGGCGGAACACGGGTTTTGCTCGCCGGGCAGGGTGTTGTAGCCGTCGATGAACGAGCGGAGTCCGGAGTTGTCGCACAACGAGGCGGGAATCTGATAGGGTTTGTCGAGCTCGCCGGCTTGGCCCCAGTTGCCCGGGCTGACGACGAGGATGCGGTTAGGGTCGATGGCGCGGATGGCGGTGATAGCTTTCTGATAGATAGGGTTGGCGGTTTCGGTGGTGAGGGCGGCATTGGGTTCATTGAGCAACTCGTGAAAGAGCCCTGGCGGCCATGCTTGGAAATGACGGGCGATGGCCTCCCAGCCGCCGATGAAGCGCCCGGCATGATCCTCCGGGGCGGTGGTGAGATCGTCGAAATGATGCCAATCTAACATAACATGCAGTTTTTTGTCGAGTGCGCGGCGCAGGACTGGTTCGAGCTCGGCGAGCAGTGAGGGGGATATATCCAGGCCGTTGGTTCCGGGTTTGAGGTAAAAATGCCAAGCCACGGGCACACGGATGTGGTCGAATCCCTCGGCGGCGATGCGGTCGATGTCCTCGGTGGTGAAGTGGACGCCCCATGAGTTGTTTGGCGGGGCTTCCCAGCCGTTGCCGAGGTTCACGCCGCGTTTGAGTTGGGCCATGGCGCGGTGTGCCGGGGTGTCGTTACCGAGGCGTTTGGGCGGGGTGAAGCCTGGCGGAGTGGCGGCTTTGGCGTGGAGTTTGAGGGTGACAACTTGTCCGGCTTTGACTTGCAGGGTCTGG
>JAPLUJ010000298.1 GCA_026397695.1 Verrucomicrobiota bacterium
GCATGACATACATCCTGGCTAGCACTTCGGAGGTGGCGGCAGCTTCCTTCCACTTGCCCTCTTCTAGCAGAACTCCAGCATACAGTTTGAGGGCGGTGGCGAACTCGCCCGAATCAGGATTCGCCTCGCGCGCGGCCCTGGCCCACCACTCGGCGGCGCGTTGGTAATCGCGGCCGAACGCATAGCCGTTGCCGGTTTGAATGGCGATGATGGGATTGCCGAGAACCAGTTTATCGACCCACGAGTCATGGGTGGCGGCTTCGTCGGGGTGTCCCGCCTGGCGCAGGGCGGCAGCAGCATAAGCGTGGAATGCGATGCTCAGTTCCTGTTTGGATTCCTTGGCCAGGTTGATTTGTTGGAGAATGGCGGCGGCGGCCTCGTCCCAGCGTTCCGCTGCGGAGAGATGGAGAATGTGTTCACCCCAGAAGATCTCCCTGCGGTTGATTTCCGGCAGCAGGTCCCATGCCTTGAGACTGTTAGCCACGTCGCCCGCTTCGATGGCAAGAGCGGAGATGCGCTCTATCAGGGAGTCGCGCTCCCGGGCCGGAGCGGCGAGTGCGGCTTGCCATGCCAAAGCGAGCCATTTCTCCCGCAATCCGGACGGATCCTTGCCGCAACCGTAGAGGGCGAGCATCGCGTCGAGCCGTTGGCTGCGACTGGCCTTGGGATCCAAGTCCGCGAGCCAATCCCACCAAGCCCTGGTCGGCTCGTCGTCTCCGAAGGCGGCGGCGACGAGGGCATCCCAATGTTTTACGTGATCACCCGCCCATGCGGTGCCGATACGCCTGGCCAGCAGGGGGGCACCGCCCAAGGTTGCGCGGGTGCCGAAAAGCGCGCCTAACAAATCGACAAACGCGCTTTCGTGTTTTTCCGCGAATGCGGCCATCGGTTCGGAGAAGGCTGCCGCCACCTCTTCATGCAGTCCCTTGTTTTCCAAGAAACTGGCGAGAGCGACGAGTTCCTCGCTATCTTCGGCGGGTGCTTTTTGGTCCTCTATGTCGTTGGTGAAGATTTTCCCTAGGCGTTTTTCGATCCAGGATTTGTAATCGGGGCGGTCCGGGTCGAGTCCCAGTGTTTTGAGGGCATCGGGGATGCGCTCTAGCGAGTCGAAATAACGGAACGCGGCCAACGGCGCGGATTTGGCGTACGCCGCTTCGGCGGCGGGCGCCTCACCTAGCAGAAACAACGCATTCATGGACACCCCGCGTGCCTCGGAATGACGGGTTGTGAGCGCCTTGCGCAAGGGGTCGATATCCGCCGGGCGTATCTTCTGTCCGAGCCAGCGTTTGGTGGCGACGGTGGTGTAAGCTGCCACCAGAGTCTCGGACACGGCGTCCGCTTTGAGGATGTCCGGGGTTTGCCGCAGCCACGGGAGAGGATCCCCAGAGAGTGCGGCCATGGTGGCTGCGATCCGCTCATCACCGGCTGCCTTGGCGGCGTCTCTAGCAGCTTCGAGATTGCCGGCGGCGCGCTGCAGTGCGAGTTGCCAGGCGTCCGACTTGCGCCCCATGACGGCCCGGGCGCGTTGCAGTTCGGCTTCGAGAGTGCCATGGCTGCGATGAAACTCGGCGAGTGCCAGCAAACTGCCGGGCTCCGCAGGTGCCATTTCAAGAAACTCGCGGGCTTCCCGGTCATCGCCTTGCAACAGGCGTTCGCGGGCTGCTTTGAGGGCAATGCCATGGACTGCGGGTTGGAGTTTTTCGCGGGTTCCGGCACGGGTTTCCGCTGCGTATAGTTTGAGCATTTGCCGCCAGGCCCCTTTCAACCTCAATTGTGCGAACAAGGCGATTTTTTCGGTGAGTGAGGCTTTGGCGTAACGTTCGACCAAGGCGATGACCTCGGGATCGGTATCGGCAGTGATGTGGAGCTGAATCTTGCGGATGAGATCACGCGCCCGGCATGCTTGTTCCGGATTGGTCGATGTGGTCGCCTCCTGCAACGCGGGCAGCGCCGCGTCGCCCAATTTCCAAATGTCCCGGCTGGCATTTTCGCGGACGCGAAAACTCTCGTCGGCCAACTCCCGGATCAAGGTGTCGATCTCCCTGGCAAGCGGTTCTGCCGCGGCGACGGGAGGTGTTTCCAGAGTCGCGGCTGCGAGTCGGGAGAAAACAGCCAAACCCGCGAGGATCACTGCCAAGGAGATTTTCATGCGCGCCAAAACATCGGAGGGGAATTCAAATCATGCAACTCGGATCGGCGGATTTTCCCTGCGGTTTGATGCCGCGAGTCACCAGCCGCACCCAACAGATGACCACCACTTCCATTAGAGCAAGCTGCCTTCCTTGCTCATCCAAGTCAATTCCAGTCATCCAGAGTGTTGCAGAAATTCCATCCGGGCAATCCTACCGATCGTGCGTCTCGGACGGCACGCGAAAAATCTGGATGAAAGGCACAAGCCGTCAAGATGCCGGGGGTTCTTGAGCATCAGCCGCAGGGGGGGGCTCAAGCGGCGCGGATTTCGCAGTCGTCTTTTTCGCAGTCGCCTTTTTCGGAGTCGCGGTTTTCGTTGCTGCGGATTTCGGAGCCGCCTTTTTCGTTGCCGCCTTTTTCGGAGTCGCGGTTTTCGTTGTCTCCGGGGATTCGGCCACTGGGATTTCAATCACCGGGTTTTCCTGAGTCTCCGTGATTTCTGCGGTTGGCACCTTCTTGGCTACTTTCTTGGCAGGGGCTTTTTTGACAGCGGCCTTCTTTTCGGGCACCTTTTTGGCAAGGTCTTTCTTTTTGACGGCTGGCTTTTTCGTGATGCCGGCGAGTTTTGCCTGCGTGTTTTTGCGCTTGAGGTAATCAGCGCGACGGCGGCGTTTGATGATTTTGTTCGTTTGTTGGCCCATGGGTGGTCCCCACTGGTTAGGTGGTTCACCCGGCGGAATCAAGCGGAATTCTTCATCAGTCTTCCCTCCTGCATGTTTTCGCATTCGACAAGAGCCAATTTGCCGCGCCAGATTCCCGCCCATGGCTGGTCTCATCATCGCACCCCGCGCCCGCATTTTCCACGGTCACGAGTGGGTTTACGCTACGGAAATAAAGAAATCCTTCGGCGATCCTCAACCCGGCGACGTCATCACCCTCAAGGATTTTCGCGACCGCCCGCTCGGCTCGGCTATTTTCAATCCGCTCTCACAAATCATCGCCAGGCGCTTCTCCCGCCGCCGTCAGGACCTCGATCCGGACTTTTTCAGCCGCCGCATCCGCCAAGCCATCGATCACCGCCAGCGCCTCGGTATCGATCCCTCACTCTGCCGCCTCGTCTGGAGCGAGTCGGACGGCATTCCAGGCCTGATCGTGGATCGTTATGGCGCGCATCTATCGGTTCAGACGCTCACCTTGGCGATGGACTTGCGCAAGGAACTGATCCGGGACGCCCTCATCGCCTTGCTCGCCCCGCAATCCATCGTCCTGCGCAATGATTCACCGTTCCGCAAGGCCGAAGGCATGGTGCCCGGCATCGAAATGTTGCATGGCGATAACCCCGGCCCGTTCGTCGTCCGCTCAAATCATCTGGACTTCGAAATCGACCTCTTCGACGGCCAGAAAACCGGCCTCTATCTCGACCAACTCGAAGCCCACGCCGCAATCGCCAAACTCGCTCCAGGCAGGCGGGTGCTCGATTGTTTCAGCAACCAAGGTGGTTTCGCCCTCGCCTGTGCCAAGGCGGGTGCCACCCATGTGACGGCTGTCGATGTCTCCGCCACCGC
The DNA here is from genome assembly GCA_026397695.1 of Verrucomicrobiota bacterium. Taxonomy (GTDB): domain Bacteria; phylum Verrucomicrobiota; class Verrucomicrobiia; order Verrucomicrobiales; family Akkermansiaceae; genus Luteolibacter. Next base: position 3,696 of record JAPLUJ010000298.1, read on the forward strand.
CTGCGCGGCCGCCCGCCACAACGCACAACTCAACGGCCTGGAAATCACCGTCCTCGAACACAACGTCTTCGATTTTCTCAAACACGCAAAACCCGCATACGACCTCATCATCCTCGACCCCCCGAGTTTCACCCGTAACAAAAAAACCCTCATGGACGCCATGCGCGGCTATAAGGAAATCCACCTGCGCGCGCTTAAATTGTTAGAAAAAGGCGGCGTTCTAGCCACTTTCTGCTGCTCGCACCATACCTCGCGCGAGTTGTTCCTAGAAAACCTCGCCGACGCCTCGGTCGATGCCAAAAAGTCGTTGCGCCTCGTCGCCGAACACCGCCAGCGCGCCGACCACCCGGTGCTCATCACCCTGCCGGAAACCGGCTATTTGAAAGGCTTCACCGTCGAGGTCATCGCCACCCGCTGATCCTGCTCTAGCAACTTTTACCAATTATTGATGCGATCGCATCAATAATTGGTAAGCGGTGTTACCGATACCTGACCTGCCCGGCGGGTGTCGTGTTACAATCCGTTAGCCAGCACCCAGCGGTATTCGCCGACGATTTGTTCCGCCACCGGACGGCGCAAAGCGGCCGGTAGGACGCCCCACGTGTAGGTCTCTATTTCATAATGCCGACATGCCTCCGGGTGATCGGCGCGCCAGGCGAGGACGTCGCACGCATGGTCGCGCGTCGAACGCAGGGGCGCGGCGGGCTCGCGGTCGAGCGGAATGTGGAAATGCACGCGGGCTTCCACGAAATCCGCAGGATCACTAACAGCCGCGAGGAAATCCGGGAGGTCCGCGAAGCGGGTGATCGCCCCGGCGTTGTCGCGCGCCAGCACCTGATGGAAATACACCGGCTCGTCAAAGGCGCGGATCTCAGTCACGGCCGCCGGATCGCGCGGGTCGAACGCCAGTGCGCTGGACAGGTGGATCTTGCTAATCCGGATGCGGGCCCACTCGAAGAGCTGCAAGGTCGGCTGCGCGTCCGCATATTCGAGCGCAAAATGGCAGGCGTCATAGTTCACGCCGATCCGGCGCTGGATGGCAGACGCGTCCGGCGCGTGGTGGTGGAGGCGCTCAAAAAACGCCACGGTTTCCACTGCGTCTTCGAAATGCCCGAACGGCTCGGGTTCGAGCCCGAGATGGCAGTCATGGCCGGATTGATCGGATAGATCATCGAGCCAGGCTGCCATATCTATCAGGTGTTTGCGGATCAGTGCCTCATCGGCATGGAAGGATTTATGGGATCCGGGCAGGGTGGAAACCGAGGCGCCGGTGCCGGGCCGGGCGATGGCGGCGAGAATGCGGAACAAGTCCTTGGTGTAGTCGAGCCGCGCCCGCTCGCTCCAATCCGGTTGGAACACCCGCTCCTTGACCCGCGTGCCATGAAAACTGCCGTAGGGAAATCCGTTGATCGTGAACACATAGGTGTTGGTTGCCTCAAGCCAGCCGCGGAAGGCCGCCAACTGGCCACCTTCTAGCAACTCGCGCGCTGCCACCGCCGAGAGTCGCAGGCCGATGGCGAAGGGCGCGTCCGTCGGCAGCATGCCTTCTGCCCGTAACAGATCCCTCACGGCCAGGACGTGGCTCTGCAGCATACGCCGCGTTTCCTCCCAGGTTTCCGCCGGGTGGATGTTGGTGCAGTAGGCGAGATGGGAGTTATGGAATTTCATCTTGGTGACGCGATAGTCGGCGGAGCAGAGGTTGCCGGGTTTGCCTGCGGCATTATCTTGATGATCTTTCCGTCTTTCATGACGTGGATTGGGGTGTTGGTGCTGGCCGCCACGGCTCTGGCGCGAGCGGCGGCGCGAACGAGGGCTTGGTCGGCCTGTTGAATCCAGTTTTTCGATTTCATGGGCTGTCAGTGCTTTGTACGAGAATTGGCTCCTCCCCGGAATTATCGATGATCTTCTCTTGATTCATGGTGTGGGTGGCGAAAAAATCAGAATTCATCAAACGGTCCTTGGCCTTCCACGCCGTAGAGTTTTTCTGCCGACCAACTGACGGCCCGTTCCAGGATGACGAGGCAATCTATTGGATCGGTCGCAAATGTGAGCTGGGCGTTCGGGCAGAGGTAGGGCGGGGCTTCGCGGGTGAGACGCTTCGCCCATTCACGCACCTCGGCGACGAGTTCCTGACCCAGCGATTCATTGGCAAAGGCGGCACGCTTGAGCGCCATGCACTGCCGCGCGAGTCCCGCAAGCTCGGCTTCCTGCTCGGGCGTGGGGATCACGATGGGCATTTGACGAATATCATTTAACTGGGCCATCCGCGTCGCAATAAGAGACCCATCTGACCGCTTGTCCCTTTGGAGCAATGGTCAAGGCGAGTTCGCCCTCCACGGCATCCGCAGCACGCATCAGGGTTTCCATGGTGAAATTATTGGTACCATCCAGCATCGATGTGATGCGGGCCGGGCTCACGGCCATCTTCTCCGCGAGCTTGCAGCGGTTGAGACCGATGGCTTGCATGCGTTCAAGTAGCTGTTCGACGATCAAGAGCTTCTTGACCACAACCTTTTGGGAAAATGAAAGCGGTTCGGTGAAAAAGCGCTGAATCTTGTCAGGCTTTTGCTTGATGATTCTTATTTTCATGGCTGATTTTCAGGTAATGGAGTGTGGTGTCACTGCGGTGATGATCCGGTGGCGAGTTGCGATGAATTGGAGATAGAGGAGTTTTTTTCACCCGGCATGAGGGGAAGCTTGACACGCCAGAGCCCCGGGTCAATCGGGAAGAGACATCGGGCGGAGACGGATCCTTGCTTGCATGGGCGGAGACCATGGTGTGAGCTGCCGGGGTGATCGCGTATTACATCCATGATTTGAATCCGGTGGTCCTACCGATCTACGGCGGGCTCGCGTTGCGCTGGTATGGATTGGCGTATCTGCTGGGCTTTGCGGCCGGGTTTTTGCTGCTGAGGAATTTGGCGAAACGCGGGTTGTGGGTGCTGGAACCCGGGCAAGTCGGGGATTTCATTGCGGCGGCGGCCTTGTTCGGGGTGTTTCTGTGGGAGGGCGGCATGGCCAGCCATGGCGGCATCCTCGGTCTCGCGATCTTCACCTGGTGCTACGCCAAAAAACACCACGTGTCATGGACTGCGCTCAGTGACGGCTTGTGCGTGGTCGGTCCGCTGGGACTGTTGTTCGGGCGCATCGCCAATTTCATCAACGGCGAACTTTACGGCCGTGTGGCCGATGGCGTGGCATGGGCGGTGAAATTCCCGCTGTCCCTGGGCGAGGAAAAAGCCGAGGTGCAAAATGCCGCCTGGCAGGCCTGCACCCGCGTGGATCCCAAACTCGCCGAGGTGGACTCGTTGAATGCGCTGGTCGCCGCAGCACGCGACAATCCCGAACTGTCCCGCACCTTGGGCAACTTTCTGCCGCCGCGGCATCCCTCACAGATTTACGAGGGGCTGTTAGAAGGGGCGTTGTTATTCGTGATTCTGTGGGTCGTGAGGACGCGTTGCCCGAAAGCCCCGGACGGCTTGCTGACCGGCTTGTTTTTGGCGCTTTACGCGGTGTTCCGGATTGTCTGCGAACAATTCCGCGAGCCGGACGCGGCGATGGTCGGCAGCCTGACCAAGGGACAGTTTTTTTCGGCATTCATGTTCTTGTTTGCCGCCGCCTTTCTCGTCCACGCGTGGCGCGGGTGGAACTGCCCGCGCCGCCGCGAGACGCGGGATGCATAAATCAAACGGCCACACCAGCCCCTCCGATGAAATCCAGTTCGGCAGCTTGCCGCGATAGCATGTGAGCCAGGCGACGGGATCTCGCTCCATGTGATGAACATTTCGCCACGATCCGGGCTTGCGATTCCGGGAATTCGGCTTGTTGCTACCTTCCTGCGTGATAGTCTGCATGCCATGTCAGGCAGTTCTTCTATCCCACCCATGTGTGCTATCATACCTATTTGTTTCATCGGACGCATGGCGCGGGCTGCCGCCCTTGGCGGGTGGCTGGTGGGAGCTGCGCAGGTCGCGCTCCACGCCGCTGATACTTCGAAGCCCGCCGCCAGGCCGAATTTCATTGTCATCAATATAGATGACCTCGGA
>JAPLUJ010000641.1:0-7242 GCA_026397695.1 Verrucomicrobiota bacterium
TCCCATTGAAGCACTGCGGCATGAATAGAGCCACAAGACGATACTCTGGTACGTTTCCCAACGTGTTATGGAACGACTCATGAGAAGATGATTGAAACAACGTGGCAAACGCAATTTGCAGAGGTTCAGCGCCATGGGGGGGGGAATCCCAGGTGAAGGCTGTTGAAAAAGCCAGGGCCGGGCCGGCACTCTTGACGTCCTTCACCTCAGCAATTTCCAGTTTCCAGCAGGGTACATGACAAATTTATTCCGTTAGGCCAGCAGTCAATCAAAGACTATCCTTGGCAAAGGCGGTCCGGATAGGTGTTTTCGCGTTTGAGCATTTCCCCATGAATCCGGCTGCAAACCACTGTCCCATTTCCTGCAATCCGCGATGAGAACCTTTCTATCCGGTGATGAATTGGAGTCCGCCCGCGTCTGGTTGCCGGGGTGCGTATCATGAACGCCTCTATCCATCCCCTGTTGCCGGTGGAGATCGTGCTCCATCCGTCGTGGTGGCACGCCCATGCCGGAATCACCTTCGACGAGGACTTCTTCTACCATCCCGCCAAACGCGTCGAGAGCGAGCGGCACATGGAAGCTGTGCTCCGCGAACGCTTTGGAAAACACGGACTTGGCGCGGATTGCGACCGCGACCTGCCGGTCATCGGTGCCGTACACAACGCTGCCGGCTACCTGCTTTCCGAAATGCTCGGCTGCGAAATCCGCTATCAGGCCGATGCGGCGCCCGCCGTGCTGCCGGCCAGTCGGGAAAAACTGGAGGTGCAGCCGGAAGCGGCCTTTCAAAGCCCCGCGTTTCGCCGCTACGAGCGGTTGCGTGATGCCCTCAAGACCCGGTACGGGTATCTGCTCGGCGACATCAACTGGTCGGGCGTCCTGAACCTGGCGCTCGACGTGCGCGGGCAGGAGTTGTTCCTGGACATGCTGGACGCGCCCGACACCGTCACGACCGGGATGTGGCAAATCGCCAGCGTCATCGAACGGTTTGCGACTGATGTGCAGCGCGAGACCGGCACCAGTTCCATTTCGGTCAACCGGGTCTGCCGCCATTTCACGCGGCCGGTTTTTTTGCACTCGCTATGTTCGGTCACCATGATTTCGGCGGAGGACTACGAACGGTTCATCCTGCCGATTGACGCCGCATGGAGCCGGCGTCACCGGCCGTTTGGCATTCATCACTGCGGCAAAGACCCGCACCGGTTCGCATCGAGCTACGCGAAAGTGCCGCACTTGGATTTTCTCGACGTTGGTTGGGGGGGCGACGTGCAGGCCTTGCGCGCCGCGCTGCCGAATACTTTTCTCAACCTGCGACTCGACCCCGTGCAACTGGTCACGTGGACGCCGGACCGGATTCGCGAGACCATCACCCGGCTGGTGGCTGACACCATATTCGCCACGGTTGAGGAACTGCGGAAAGAAAACGCATCATTTCACTGTACCGGCACCTGACCGCGTGCATTTGAATATCCAGAAAGGAGAACCTGTTGATAGGGTCGTGTGCCTTTCCGAATCGGCACGACAAACATGGAGGTGATAGACGAATGCACTGTCGATGTGCGCCAGAGACACGGACGAGAGGCGGATGCCAGCGGCCGTGGCAACATGTGCCTGCACGGCGATATCATCGCGATGGTAGTCCTTCACACCGGTCGAGTCCCTGACTGTTCCCGGCTACAGCCAACTCCCGCGCGAGCTGAAGTTGCAATACGACGGGGCGTTGAAGAAAATCCTCTCCGAAACGATTCCTGGCAAAGCGTTGGATTATGGAGGGTCATCAGGATCGGCCAATACCCGGAACGGGAATAGGCCGGCCGAAAACTGTCCCTTATGGGGTGTTTTTCGTGTCCTTCGTGGTTTCTATCGCGGAGTTTGTGGGTGCATGGTTTGGCTGGCCGTCAGGATGTCCCAGCAGGCGGCGGTTCTGCCACAATTCCTGCGGGCGGAAGATACCCGCCGGCGTGATGATGCCGGTGATGAGATCCGGCGGCGTCACGTCGAAGCCCGGGTTGTAGGCACTGCTGGACGGGTTGGCCACCCGCACATATTCGCGGCGGCCGGACTTGCTGCGCCCCCACGCGCCTAACACCTCGGAGTCCGCCCGTTCCTCGATCGGGATTTCCTCGCCGCCACGCAGGTTCCAGTCGAGCGTGGAGAGCGGGATCGCGACGTAAAACGGCACGCCATGGCGGTTGGCCAGCACCGCCTTGGTATAGGTGCCGATCTTGTTAGCCACCTCGCCGGTGCGGCCCAGCGTACGGTCGCTGCCGACGATCACCAAATCGATGCCACCACGGGCAAATAACAGACCCGCCGCGTTGTCGGCGATCACTTGATGGGAGATTCCCTGTTGTGCCAACTCCCAGGCGGTTAGAGTCGCGCCCTGCGAGCGGGGCCGGGTTTCATCGCAATAGACATGGAACGCCCGCCCTTGCTGGTGGGCGGCATACAGCGGCGCGGTAGCGCTGCCGATATCCACAAAGGCCAGCCATCCGGCATTGCAATGGGTTAGAACACGCAGGCCCTCGCGAATCAACGGCATGCCCGCCTCGCCGATCGCCCGGCAGTGCGCCACGTCGTCATCCGCGAATTCCATTGCGGCTGTTAGAGCCAGCGCCTGTTGCGCGGCGACCGTTGTCCCGGCCTGCATGGCGTGCCGCACGCCGAGCATGGCATTGAGCGGATCAACCGCCGTCGGGCGCGCGTCACGCAGGGTCTCAAACACGCGGTTCATGTGGGCCACGAAACGCGACAGGTTATGCCCGCGGAACGCGAGAGCGCCCTGGGCCAGGCCGTATGCCGCCGTGGCCCCGATGGCCCCGGCGCCGCGCACGACCATATCGCGGATCGCACGAGCCGTTGCGCGGAAGTCGCGCGTGCCGATCACCCGGAACTCGTGTGGCAGAAGGCGTTGCTCGATCAATCGCACCTCGTGGCGCCGGAGATCGAATTCCACCGTCCGGAAATGCTTCAACCGTCCGCGGACCTTCACATGCATGTGACTAGACTATGCCCCAAGCGGGGGGGTGGTGCAATTACGATTTGTAATCCGGTGAAACGATTTGTATTCGATGGCATACATGACCAAGACGAGTTCGAGCCATCATACGATGATGACGGGAATTGATTTGAGGGCAACCTTGGCAGCCGAAAGCAAAACAATGCAGGACCCGCCATGTGAAAAACATCAAAAAATCTTGACCGATTGCTAATTAAGTTTACAATTTGGCCATGAGCACGGTTCGGCCATTCATTCCACGCCACCTGCAAGCGGTTGCCCTGCGTCACCTGCAGGGATTTCCGGCTATTGCGATCACTGGCCCTCGGCAATCGGGGAAAACGACCTTGGCCCGCGAACTCGGCAGGGACCGCCCTTACGCCAGCTTGGAAAACCCGGACGTCCGCCGCTTTGCCGACGAAGATCCGCGTGGTTTCCTGTCCCAGTTCCCGGATGGTGCCGTGCTTGATGAAATCCAGCGCTGCCCGCCACTTTTTTCCTACCTGCAAGGCATCCTCGATTCAGACCGCCGCATGGGACGCTTCATTCTGACCGGCTCCCAGCAGTTCGGGATGATCGAAGCCATCACCCAATCGCTGGCGGGCCGTGTTTCATTGCTGAGTCTCTGGCCATTTTCCCTGTCTGAGCTTCAGGACGCAAAGCGCGCCCCGGCGTCGCTCGACACCCTGCTCCACGCCGGGCTCTTCCCGCCAATCCACGACCGCCCGGTGGACCCGGACGCATGGCTCCAGAGTTACGTGGCCACCTACTTGGAGCGCGATGTCCGCATGTCGATCAATGTGCAGGACCTTGCCACCTTCCAGCGCTTCCTCCAGTTGTGCGCGGGCCGCATCGGGCGATTGGTGAACCTTTCCTCGCTCGCCTCGGACACCGGCATCAGCCGCGCAACCGCCGAGGCTTGGCTGTCCGTTCTCCAGGCCGGCTTTCTCGTCTTTCTCGCCCGACCTCACTCCACCAATGTTTCGAAACGTCTCATCAAGGCTCCTAAAATCTACTTCACCGATCCCGGACTCGCCGCCTGGCTCATCGGCATCCGCTCAGCCGAGCACCTTCGCACCCATCCGCTGCGCGGCGCCATTTTTGAAAACTGGCTGATGAGCGAACTCGCCAAAGCGGCGGCTCATGCCGGTCGCGTGCCCGCTGTCGGCTTTCTCCGTGACAAGGAAGGCCATGAAATCGACGCCATCGTCGAGAGCGGCAACATCCTTCACGCCATCGAGGCGAAATCCGGCCAGACCATTCCATCCGATGCCTTCAAAGGCCTCGACTTCTGGCGACCGAAACTCCAACCCGGTAAAACCTCCCGCTCCTGGCTGGTCTATGGCGGCGACTCCGCCCAACACCGCGAAAACGTCACCGTCCTCCCATGGCACGGACTCGCCCCGCTCCTCAGGAAAATCTAACATCTTCTTCCAATTCCTGCTTTACAGTTATCAGCGTGTCAAATCCAGCCATAGCATCCCATGAAAGGTCCCGCATTCCAACAGGTTCGGCAGGCATTCATTGCGCAACGGTTGGCACCGGTTTGGCAGGGTCAGCAGCACCAGGCACGCACTTGACGATGCAGCGGTTATCCCCTCGTGACACGCGGCAAGCCAATTTCCACAGGTGGCGAATGTGGCGCCACTATTCTTGACTTCCGGTCATTCGCCCGCTATTAACGCGTTCCATACATGAAAAACATCCCGGTTCTGCATGTCTGTGAGACCAGCCTCGCCGCCGCCTACGAAAAGGCGCTGGTCACGCTGTATGAAAACGGGGTCCGTTTCCGCACCCAATACGACAAGCCCGGTGATCCGCACAGCCTCGATTGCACGCTGAATTTGACCGTGCTCGACCCGCTCTCCGAACCGATGATTCACAAGGCTTTTCCCGGCGGCATCGAGGACTTGCGCGAATACGTCATGGAAGTCGGCGGGGCCAAGGACCACTGGGTCAAGAACATGAATCACCCGCAGGACACGCGCTGGGAATATACCTATCATGGCCGCCTCTCCGGCTATGGATCATGGCAGGAATCACATGACGGCAAACCGACACGGGTCGGCGGATTCAATGTGGACCAGATCGAGGCGGTCATCGCCAAACTCGTCAAGCAGCCGTTCACGCGCCAGGCCCAGATGATCACCTGGATGCCTAACATCGACCTCGATTGCTACGACCCGCCGTGCCTGCAGTCGATCTGGTATCGCCTGCTCGAAGACGAGTCCGACGCCACCTGGTGGCTGAACTGCAACATCCGCTTCCGCAGCAACGACGCGTGGGGGGCCAGTTTTATGAACATGTTCGGTTTCATCCTGTTCAACCGCGACGTCATCGCCGCGGAAATCGCCAAGCGCTCCGGCCACCCGGTCCAACTCGGCCGCCTCAACTGGCAGGCGGATTCCTATCATATCTATGGCAAGGACATCGCGGATGCCAAGGCCCGGTTGTTCGACCGCCTCGCCACCACCCGCTTCGAGGATCGCGTTTTTGAGTTCTCCGACGAAATGATCCAGGAGATATATCATGAAGCGGAACCCGCCATCCGCCGCAAGATCGAGGAATACGACCGCGCGCATTCCGCGTGAATTTGATGCAAGCCCTCTTGATGGTTATCTTCGATCCACAATCTCCCCCAATGTGACAAGCATCACAGAGTCGCGGCGATCATCTTGGCGGCAGCAAGAAACGACGGAAAATCCGGCTGCCAACCGGAGCGGCGGAGTTTTTCGTTAGATACTTGTTTGTGCGTCCACGCGCGTTTGCGGTTCACATCGCGTGGGCCGCCGGGCGGCAGGGGCCGGGCAAACATGTGGCTCAGGGCTGCATAACAATCACGCTGCGAGAGCGGCTGCGAATCACTCACATTCCAAACCGCACCGCGTTCCCCGGCGGTGGCGAGATGATGGATCGCGCGGGCCGCGTCATCCCGGTGGATCTGATTGAGGAAACGCTGGCCGTCCTCTTCCATCACCGCTTCGCCCGCCAGAAATTTTTTCAGGATCACACTGCGGTGGGGACCGTAAATGCCGGCCAACCGCGCCACCACTCCCGCCGCCCCAAGAGTGACACGCTCCGCCTCTAACAATAAACGGCCGGTAGCGCGATCCGGCACTGCGGGACTTTCCTCGGTGACCACCGAACCGTCGGTCTGCGCGTAAACCGAAGTGCTCGACGTGAACAATAACGGTACGGCGGGGAAATGGTTTGTTAGATTCCGGCAACCATCCACATAGACCCGCTGATAGGTTGCCGGTCCGCCGCGACCGGATGCGGCGCAATGGACGATGCAATCGGCCGCCGGCAGGCAGCCCACCGCCGCAGGATCCCCCACATCACAGGCGATCGAGCCGTCACCGCCTGACAACGACACCGGCAGGACCTCCCAGCCGTCCTCGCGAAACACGCGGCCGATGGCCTGGCCCAGGTAGCCGTATCCGATGAGCAAGAGTTTCATGCCGGCACGAATGGAGATTGCTTCGCCCGCAGAGACAAGGATCAAGCAGCGGAAATGCGAGGAAATCACCGCCATGGCACGCGCGAGGAAGGAAAATCCCATGTTTTGTAATTTCCTGTGACTGGTGGATTGACAACCTGCGTCCGGCGCCTAGAGTTCGTGCCCCGCGCCGCCCAACGACGGATTCCAAACCTTTATCGAGGCCCAAACCATGAGCAAACGCACCTATCAGCCCTCCAAACGCACCCGCAAAAACCAATTTGGTTTCCGCGCCCGCATGGCCACCAAAGCCGGTCGCGGCATTCTGCGCAACCGCCGCCAAAAAGGCCGCAAACGCCTTGTTCCCAAGGGTGTTGAGATCCCCTTCAAACGTCACACCACGCAACACGGCTCCTGATTTCCCGCCCTCACGCCGCCAAGGGTGCTCGCGACATCCCAGCCATGCGACTCCCGCGGAAATGCAGTATGACAAGCCGCGCGGAATTTTCGCGCGTCAAAAATACCGGCCAGGCGAAAGCTGGCCGATGGGTCATCTTAAGTACGCTTGCCGACCCGTCCCTCGATTCACTCCATACCGGATTCATCACCACCAAACGCTGCGGCAAGGCCCACGACCGCAACCTCCTACGCCGCAGGCTTAGGACGCTCGTCCAAGCCCACGCCCCGCAATTCTCTGAAATCCGGCGGTTCCTCGTCACCATCGCCCGTCCAGCCGCCACCCAAGCCACCTTCTCCGAACTCGAAGCCGACTGGCTTAAACAAGCCCGGCGCCTCGGACTTTTGCCAC
>JAPLUJ010000641.1:7283-7770 GCA_026397695.1 Verrucomicrobiota bacterium
GCCACTCCCGCAAGACTCACCGTGATCCCGCGAATCCTCACAACCGTCATCCGCTGGGGGATCCGCTGCTATCAGCGGATCCTCAGTCCGCTGCTGAAATTCGCCGCCGGTCCCGCCGCCGGATGCCGCTTCACGCCGTCCTGTTCGAACTATTTCCTGCAAGCCGTCGAACTCCACGGCCCGCTCCGCGGCTCGTGGCTGGGAATTTGTCGGATTTTTCGCTGTCATCCGTGGGGGGCTTGCGGTTATGACCCGGTCCCGCCGCGCCGGGGGACGGCCGGGGCCCAAGCCGCCAATTCCCATCCCTGCAATCATTCTCACCAGTAACTTCGCTCCCCTCTCCGCTTATGTATGACCGTAAAACTTGGATTGTCCTGGCTGTCTGTGGCACTTTGTTAGCCATCGGCCTCCAACAATCCAACAAGAATGCCCAGGACAAAATCCGACAGGAACAAGCCCGCCAGGAGGCCCTGCGCAAGGACCAGCC
>JAPLUJ010000545.1 GCA_026397695.1 Verrucomicrobiota bacterium
CGTGCAAAAGCTGCGCTGGGGCAGACCCAAGAATTTGGAGGACGCGAGGGATGTGCTCGCGGTGCAGACACCCGCCAAACTCGACATGGCCTACGTCACGCGGTGGTGCGTCCTCCATCAGACGTCCGGGCTTTTGCACGCGATGCTGGCCGAGATCGCGCCTTTGCTATAAGCCCACCCAGCTTTGGCACCATAAAACTGCAAGCCGTCGTCATCACCGGGTGGGGGAGCGGTAGTGACAGGGCTCGCCAATCCGAATATTGGTCGATGATGTATTCAAGCGCGAAGCCATCCCCAAAGTAATTTGCTAACATTTGTTGCAATATGGCATCACGGGATTAAGCCATCACTATGAACATTCCGCCGAATGACAACGCACCGCTGCCGAGCGGGATCCACCCGTATTTTTTGCCGCTCACCAATCCGCGCATTCCCAGGCGCCCCGAACCCCAAATCCCTGCCATGAAAATGTCCCACAATCCACCGTTTTCGCAATCTGCCACGCCGCGCCCGCATGATCATCGCCGCCCGGCCCGCGCGGGGCTGCTCGCGCCCCTGGCCGCCCTGCTCGGTTCTGTTGGCGCGTTCGCCGGGGTGGTTCCCGCGCCAAGCCCGATGTATGCGGGTGCCGAGCAGACCGATGCGCGCTTGCTCTACGTCGGCCAGGGTGCAAGCGGCGGGCGGCTGGCGATTGACAACCACGCCGAATTCATGGTCACGCGCGACGATAGCAACGTCGTGAAGAACTGGAACAACTGCGGTACCTTCAAGTGGTCGTTCGGGCGCTACGGTTTCGACGGCGTGGCCACCGAGTATCCGCTATTCGTGGCGGACCTCAACGGATCGCCGGCGCTCACCTTCGACGGGGGCGACAAGCTGCGCATGATCACCGAGGGCAACACCCTGCTGCCGGCCGCCATCGCCGACGGGGTCCTGAGCGTGGAATTGTGGGTGCGCAATCCGAGCGTCGAGGCGGGCGAGGTGCTGGTGCGCTTCGAGGGTACGCCCAACGTGGACCTCACGGCGGCCCAGTTCGGCATGACGGGCAGCACGGCGTGGCAGCATCTGGTGGCGGTTTCCAGCGGCGGACAAATCACTTTTTATAAGGACAACGTGCAGGTTGGCACGCCGCAGGCCGGGGCGCTGTCGTTTGCGACGAGCGCCATCATCAACCTCGGGGCGAAGTCGTTCACCGGTTCGATCGCCGCGGTGCGCATCCACACCGAGGCGATGAACGCCGCCGACATCGCACACAATTTCAGTGGCGGCGTGATGCTCGGAACCTATCTGTTCTATAACATCAATGCCAACGCCCTCGACGATATGGTGCAGGGGGATCCGACCCGCCATCCGACGGATCGCGAGACACGCGAGTCCAAGCACTTCCGCTCGATCTGGACGCCTTCGGCCAATCCCAACCCCGGCGACGATATTGCGGCGCGGGTGGAGTCTATCCAGATGCCGCAAGGTGAAACCGCCTATGATTGGATGGCCCACAAGCTGGCCTTCCACACCGGTTTCGGCTGGGGATTCACATATACCGGCTGGTTCAATGATCACGAACTCCAGCATGGGGTCGATGCCCACCAGATGGGAAGCATCACCGGTCACTGGTGGGAAACGCATGCCAACTACGCGCCCTCGTATGGCGGCCATCCCCACGTCAACCCGGTGGATGTTTGCCCGCAGCACTCCCATGTCTATCCGTCCACCGGCGGCAATTACTATCATGCCTATCTCATTTGGGATCATTTGGAGGAGGTGCCCGAATACGGCCCGCTGTACTCGACACGGCTGTGGAATTCCGTCCCGGGCGGCTCGGTCTATCCGCCCAAGGGGATGCGCGACATGGACCTCAACCCCGCCACCCCTTTTGACGACGAATGGGTGCGCATGGCGGCACGCAACGTGACCTGGGACTACCCCCGCCACCCGGAGTATAAGACGCTCTACAACAGCCTCGAATACAACGAGCGCACGCACCTGATCCTGCTGCAGAAAGTCCCTTACCTCCCGGCCGGCTGGTATGAACCGCCGAAATGGCGTGCCCCGCAGCAGCACGGATACAACATGTGCCCGCTGGTGGTGACTCCCGGCACGGTGACCGCCGATCTAACGGGATTCATCGACCCCGTCCACGGCTCCGACTGGCGCGCGATGTTCGTGGCGGTCCAAAGCAACGGCACGCCGCGCTACGGCACCATCTTCACGAAGGCCGCCCAGGGAACCTTCCAGGTGTTGGCCGGCGATCTGGAACTCTATCTGGTGGTTGCCGCCACGCCGACCATCATCATGGATATCGGGATCTTCTCAAGCGATCCGCTCACGGATTACCGCTGCCCGGCGCAGGACCGGTTCCCCTATCAGGTGAAACTCGGCGGCACCACGCCCAAGGCCTCGATCTGGCTCAAACCCACACCCACCAGCGACGGTGTGCAGGCGAATGGCGGCGGCTTCGTGGCGGGAACGGCGCGGGTTGACTCAAGCGTTTACGTCGGACCGCAGGCCAAGGTGCTGGGCAATGCCCGCGTGTTCGGCAGCGCGCGGATCGAGGGCAACGCGGTGGTCTCGGGCTATGCCATCATCGAGAGCGGTGCGATTGTGCGTGACCAGGCGCGGGTCACCGATTTCTCGCTGATCGGCAGCAACGCGATCATCGCGGACTCGGCCCGCGTGATGGAGCATGCGGCTATCAGCAATGGGATCCAGATCTCGGGTTACGCGGTGTGCAAGGGCAACTCGTATATCAGCGGACCCGTCCACGGAACCGGGATCATCGATGGCAACTACATCAAGGGCAACGACGTGGACAAGGGTTATTGGTTCACCTGGAGTTGGGGCGGCGGCCAGAATGCGGGCGAACTGGACCAGGAATTCAACCAACTCTATCTGAAATACCAATTCGAGGATCGGCATGCCTACCGCGTCAAGGACACCTACGGCGCCACCTGGGGCCACCTCGTCAACGGCCCCGCCTACGTCACCGACAACGGCGGCAGCGCGCTCTCACTCGACGGCATTGATGACTTTGTTGACCTTCACCAGAGCGTGGCGCTCAAAGATTCCTTCACCATCGAAATCGACGTCAAGTGGAGCGGCGGCTCTAACGACCAGCGCCTGCTCAACTTCTCTAACTCGGCGACCGGCAACGCGGCCTGGTTGAGCCCGAGCGACAGCCAGGGCAAGCTCGCTTTCGCCATCACCCTTGGCGGCATCACCCAGGTCGTCCGGGCCGCCAGTCCGCTGCCCTCCGGCACCTGGCACAAGGTCCAAGTGATGAGCTTCGGCAACACCGTGACGCTCCTCGTCGATGGCAGCGAGTGGGCCAGCAACAACGCCTTCAGCCACGACCTCGAGGACGTCCAGGCCAATGAATGCTACCTCGGACGCGGTCCGGCGGGCAACGCCTTCGCCGGCCGCATTGATAACTTCGTCGTCTGGTCGAAAGCGTTGGTGGAAACCCAGCCGCCCACGCCTGATCCGGCCGGCTTCCAGATTCTCCCGACCCAACTCGACGGCAACACCGTGATGATGCAGGCGATTCCGGGTACGGATGGCAACCTGCCGATCGAGTATTACTTCGAGGAAACCACCGGCCATCCCGGTGGTACCGACAGTGGCTGGCAAACCAGTCCGTTGTTCTATGATCGCGGCCTCGTTCCTAACACCCTTTACACCTACGTCGTACGGGCGCGCGATGCGCTCGGCAACACCACCACTAACTCCACCCCCGCAAGCATAACAACCCCGTTATTCCATCCCGGCAACTTTACCCAGGGATCGGACGGCACCATTTCGATCGAGGCGGAAAACTATGACCTCAAGGTGACCGGCACGCTCTATAATAACAACTGGGTTTTTGATAGCAGCGTCGCCGGCTACAGCGGCACTGGCGGAATGAAGGTTGTTAATGCGGGTGTCCAGATCAACACCCAGTATGCGCCCACCGCCAGTCCGCGCCTCGACTTCAACGTCAAGTTCGACCGCGCCGGTGCCCACACGCTCTTCGTCCGGGGCCATGGCGAGAATTATAACGCCGATTCCTGCCACGCCGGCCTCGACATGCAGGAACTAACCGAATTGCAGAACATCAACACTTTCACCCAGACCGGCTACGACTGGCATGCCAGCCAGACCTTCTACGTCCCGTATGTCGGGGTCCACAAGGTCAACATCTGGATGCGCGAGGACGGCGCGACCATCGACAAGCTTGTGATCACGCCCGGGAGCAGTTTGCCGACCGGCACCGGGCCGGCCGAGAGCCCCCGCGGTGGCGGCGAGGCGGTTATATCACCCTTCCCCCCGGGGACTTACTGGAATGGGGGGGGCGGTGACGTGCTTTGGAGCAATCCGGCGAACTGGAACGATGCACCTCCGGCAAGCGGCGACATCCTGCCATTCCTAACAACCGGTGCCGGTGGCGCTGTTCTCAATAACAATATCGCCGGCGGGTCGTTTGCCAGCATGCAGTTCGAAAGCGACGCCCCGGCCTTCACGCTGAACGGCAACAGCGTGACGC
>JAPLUJ010000523.1 GCA_026397695.1 Verrucomicrobiota bacterium
GTTATCCCGGCGTCTATACCGCCGACCATTTCGCCGACGTGGTGAAGCTCGAACTCGATCCTGCCTTCGCGGACTCCATGGGCGAGGCCTTCAAGCCGCTGGGAGTCTATCTGAACTTCTTCCAACCGACCCTCGCCCCGGCGACGGACCGGACCTTCAAGGTGATGCTGGTGAACGACGAACCCCGACCCGCCGATGGCAAACTGGCCGTGGTCCTGCAAGACACCAAGGGGGTCACCCTTGCCATGTCCGATACCCGTTACACGCTGCCGGCCCTGGGCGCGACTGCGGTCGATCTAACGCTATCGATTCCCGCCGATGCAGCGGGGAAATGCACGGTCGTGGCGGTGGCGGATGCCGACGACGAGAAGTTTGGCACTTCCACCCGCAGCCGGAGACGGGTGACCGTCGCTCCGGCAGGAAAGTGATTTCAGAGGATTGGGCAAAGCGACGGTGCTAGGAAATTGCTTTTCATCAAACTCACAAGGCGGGAGATTGTCGAAAGGTATTCGACCAACGCAAGCGCAGAATCCGCGGACTCTGGGGACTGGCCGCAACGGGTCTTCATGGCAGCGGCCCAACTCGTTCGTTAGAGTGTGACGTGTCAGGACGACCGCGATCCCTCGTATAGATGGTCAGCCCATGGAGATCTTCCGGCTCGCGGCGGACACAACAACTGGCGAGCCAGCCGACAAAGAAGCACACGGCGATGCCCACAGCGGCGTAAAGGAAGAAGTGCAGCCGTGTGTGCTGTTGGACATAAAAGAGCACCGCGACGCTAACCACTGCGCCCGTCAGTGCGCCGATCCCATTGGCGCGGCGGGTGAACAACCCCAGAGCGAACAATCCGGCGAGGGCGCTGCCGGTCAGATTCAGTATCCCGATGAAGGCATCCCAGAGGGAACCGATGTTCATCCGGGCCAGCCCGCAGGCGACGGCCGTGACCCCCAGACCCAACCACAACGTGATCCAGCGGGCCAGCCGCAACCTTGCCTGGTCGGCGATGCCGGGCCGCAGGCGTTGGTAAAAATCGATGATGCAACAGGTGGCGACGCTGTTGAGGCTGCTGGCGAGCGTCGACTGGGCGGCGGCGAAAATGCCGGCCACGACCAGCCCGCCGAGGGCTCCCAGCCACATGCTGCCGCTGTGGACGCTGATGGTATAGGTGATGTACGCACCGACTGAATAGTAGAGCAATTGATCGAGGCTGATGATACGCATCAGGCCGAAACAGAAGTGATGTAGCGTTGCACGACGTCCTGGCTGGCCGTGTAGGGAACCAGGTTCGAGAACAGGTTGCCCACCAGGACTACCCACACCGTGGCGGCAGTCAGATCCCAACTCCAGTCAAGGTTCTCCAGAAACTTGGCGTGGCCGTGCGCGGAACCGAAGAACGCCGGCAGACCGCCTTCGCTTTGGAACAGGATCAGCGCCAGGGACCCGATCACGCCCGCGAGCAGGATCACGGCTTGCGCGACGTCGGTCCAGACCACGGCCTCGATGCCGCCGAGCATGGTGTAGATCACGCAAAGCACGCCGGTCAAAACAATGCACGTGTAAATGTCCACGTTGCTGACGGTGGCCAGCGCCAGCGCCGGCAGGTAGAGCACGATGGACATGCGTCCGACCTGTAGTAGAATGAACGAGACGCATCCGAACCAACGGACCGCGAGGTTGAATCGTTTTTCGAGGTACTCGTAGGCCGACGTAACGTTCAGTTGCCGGAAGACCGGCAGGTAGAACAGAACGACCACCGGCTGTACCAGCACAATCGCAATGACCATCAGGTAATAGTTCCAGTTGGTGGCGTAGGCTTTGGCCGGAGTGGCCATGAAAGAGATTGAGCTGAGCATGGTGGCATAGATGCTGATGCCGGCAGCCCACCACGGGACCCGCTGGCCCCCGCGAAAAAAGTCATCGGTCGTCTTGTTCCGGCGCGAAAACCATCCTCCCAGGACAACCATGCT
>JAPLUJ010000056.1 GCA_026397695.1 Verrucomicrobiota bacterium
CGGAAGGCACGCATGAAGGAACGGCTCACCGGGATTGACGGCCGGTCACCGGGGAACCGGCCAAGCCGTGAGAACAACGCGTGCACCGGAGCACGCGGAATCCAGAACCCGGTGTGACGCCTGCCGCCACCCGCAGGCAATGCCTGCCGCGACAGTGCCTCGATCCGCCGGGCATGGGCGCGTGCGAAGTCGGACACCAGGTCCGCGGGCAGGGACAGGATACGGGCGATGAGTTCGGCGGCCTGCGGTTCGTCGGCGGGTTCCGGGTCAGTCGGATTGTCGGTCGGATTGTCGGTCGGATTGTCGGTCGGATTGTCGGTCGGATTGTCGGTCGGGTCGTCGGTGAGATAGTCGGTCAGATAGTCAGTCGGGTCCGGGTCGGCCAGATCGTCGGTCAGATAGTCGGTCAGATAGTCGGCTACCGGGAAGTCCACTCCGTTGCCCGCGTTGATGATCCGGCATCCATGGGAGCCACCCGGCAAACACAGCGCAGCTGACCGGGCATCGCGGCTCGTGTCGTCCGATCGGTCCGGGATCTTGAAAGAAATATTCGAAGTCCCCCCGGCCACGGGGGGATATAGGGGGAGTTTCTTTGGGAGTGCTCTCTGGATGTAGTCTCTTGTAGTAATCTCTGGTATCNNNAGTGCTCTCTGGATGTAGTCTCTTGTAGTAATCTCTGGTATCGTTCCGTCATTTTGACGAATGGATCCGTCATTTTGACGGATGCATCCGTCATTTTGACGAATGGATCCGTCATTTTGACGAATGGAAACCGCCGTCGGATCGGCGGCAAGGACAGCGGCATCCTGGGGGTCGGAACCCCGGATGGCATCATGTGCCGGCGTCCCGCCCCCGGTCGCCGGACATTCAAGAAATGGCAGTTCCTTCCATCGATCGGCAAGGGAACCCAACCCGGCCAACTGCCGGTGAAGCTCAACAAGGTCGAGGCGGTAGTGCCACGTGCGGTCGGCCTTGTTGCGGGGGTTTGCACGACGCATCAAGACACCGATCTTGACCATGCGGTCCAGTGCGCGCTCCGCTGTCTTTTCGGACACCAATCCGAACATCTCATCGGCCATCTCGTGCGCCGCCTTGTAGAACCAGCCACAGTCAGTGGGACCCTGACCGTTGTTCCCGGCACGCTCCCTCTCCTCAGCCGTGAACCCGTCCCGATCCTTGTGCCCCTGCCAGTACTCGACTTGGTTCAACACCAAGGCGAACGGCAGACCGCCCACGTCTCCCCGGACCTCGCGTGCAAGCGCCGCGTACTCCTCGCGCAGCGGCACGACATTGGCGTGCGGCCTGCGGGCCTCCTGAACGGCCTCCGTTTTCTTCCTTGTCTTTGCCATAATGATATATTGAAAAGTTCCAACAAGAATGCCGCCGGGAATCACCTTGATGGCTTTCCCCGACGGCACGGTTTCTCATGTTCAGCCCATGGCCTTGATCTTGGCGAACATCCGGCGGACTTCCTTCTCACGGTCCCGCGTGTTCTTGAAACACTCCCGCATCAGCTCGATGCCATCCTTGTGGCTGTCGATCACTGCTGCGAAGCCGACCGCATCCGGTCTCGCCTTGATGCCCGTGATAATGGCCTCGTGCCCACCTATCAGTGCCTTGGCCTGCGCGGCCACCACACCGCAGAGTTCGAGGTATTCGGTTATCTTTCGCGGGTCATCGAACTCGCTCAATCCGCCCTGGTCGCGGAAGCGCCGGGTGAGCCTTTCCAGTTTCACAACGTCCCGTTCCCATTCGTGTCCCAGGTCATTGAATTCCCGCATGGGATTTTTGGGTTCCGCCTTTTTACGGGACGAGGCTTTGGTGGTCG
>JAPLUJ010000268.1 GCA_026397695.1 Verrucomicrobiota bacterium
CCCGCTAAATCACCTCAACCGCGCGGTCGCCATCACAAAAACGTTGGGCAAAACAAAATGAAGAACATTACGGCAGTAGTACTGGTTATCTGCGTATGCTGCGTGGCATACGCAGAGGATGTTTCCTCCCAGAATGCCTCTACTGGTAGTGCACGAGGAAAGAACGTGACGGGAATAAATGCGTCGCAGAACAAGGAGAGCGCACATATGGCAGTCAATCCGGTTTGTTTTGAGACCGTAGACCATGGTGATGCTACCGGTCAGGCTCCACTAATTCATGCTTGGAGAGAGATTCCGCTCGATCCTCAATACAGCGGGGCATGGGTAGTTACCGGCGATGTCAATGGTGATGGCCAGGTTGAGATCGTCAGCGCGCGAAATGTGAATGAGGGAGATGTTCACTACACCAGTGCCGTGGTGGCACAACGGCTCGATGGCCAGGTCCTCTGGCGATGGGGTAATCCCAACATCGGACGCCGTGGCTTGCACCACGATGTCGCTTGTCAGATTTACGACTGGGACGGCGATGGCACGAATGAAGTGGTCGTTTGCACAAAAGATTCTCTCGTCGAACTGGATGGGGTAACCGGCAAAGAACGCCGGAAGATCCCTATTCCTCTTGGTGCGAGTGACTGTCTGGCTTTCGCCAATCTCTCAGGCGGTAAGCGCGCGACGGACGTGTTGATCAAAGACCGTTATACACAGATCTGGGCGTTGGACTACTCGGGGAAACTGCTTTGGACTGTGCGGAACCCCGGGGGCTTCAAGACAGCACACCAACCTGTCCCGGTTGACCTCGACGCAGATGGGCGAGACGCGATCATGGCTGGATATGCGTTGCTGAACCCGGACGGGCAGGTTCGCTGGGTGCTGGAGAACGCGGCACAGTTTTCGGGGGGGCATATGGATTGCTGCCGTTTGCTCCACAAGGGGAAGACGCCGCAGGACTGTCGTCTTGTGCTCACGACCTGCGCAGCTAACACGTTGCTCGTGGTTGACGGCAATGGCAAGGTTCAAGGGAAAGTGGGCGGTCATCATTATGAATCGCTGAACATCGGCAGAATTAGCCATGACCGGCTAGGGACACAGATTCTTGTCGATCTGGTGGATGGAAATGCGCTGTCGGTCCTGGATGAGAGCGGAACCCAACTCTTGCACCTCAAAACAGACTATTCCCGATTCCATACGCTCGTAGACTGGAACGGAGATGGATACGACCAGATCGTGCTCCCGCATAGTCGGGGCATATTCGATTTCCAGGGGAAACGCATCGGGACCTTCGCAATGGAAACGCAAAAAGATGTGTACGGCGGAAAGCCCCCGGCGGAAGGTGAGATCGGTCATATCGTACTGTGCGGGGATATGACTGGTGACGGTGTTCCTGATATCACGATTACCGCACCGGAGAAGGTCTACATCTTCAAGAACGAAAAAGGCCGAAAGTCAAACAAGGGAACAGCGCTGGGCTGCGGAACTAACTTCACTTTGTACTGAAGGAGAAACGATATCTGTGAACCATTGCCCAACCACAGTCTGGTGGGTATTCTCGCTCCGCTCGAAACCCACAGACTGTTGTTGGGCAGAAAACAAAGATTAACAATGGCACTCAGCATCAAATGGAACGACGCCTGGGAATCGATACCGCTCGAGTTCGCCTCTGACGTGATTGAAATAATTCGTGAGGACTTGCAGACATCTCACCCACTGCGGGACGTTGACTTTTTTACTGCTGCGAAGCTCTGGAGGCGATGGTGATATTTACTGGAAGATGGCGGAGGCGTCCGCGCCGATCTTGAACTCGTTTGCGGCCAGACCGACTCCGGCGGTGGTGTTCACGCTGGAAACCACGGCGGTGACGCCGAGCCCGGCGGCGATGGCGATGTTGAGGGTGGCATCGTTGGCGGCGGCCACCTTGCGGGTGAGCACCACCGTGACGGTGGGATGCGTGACGTGTGAATGCGGAAAGCGAAAAGGTTGAGAAGTGAATGGGGTGGCTTGCGGACATGATATCTATCAAACGTTATTGAAAACTTGACCCACTGACGGGGACCCGGCACTCGAACTTGTGCTTGGCGGCCACTCCATTGAACCTCACTGCCTATCGCGAATTTTGCTGTGAAATCAGTTAAAATCAGTTTAATCAGTGGAAGCCGTCGCTCGACGGACCGATTCCATTTTTCCAATTAGCACCATGGATTCCCCTAACGAAACATCCGGCCGCATCGTGATCGTTCCCACACCGATCGGGAACCTCGGCGACATCACGCTGCGGGCCTTGGAAATTCTGCAAACCGCCGATCGCATCGCCTGCGAGGACACGCGGCATTCCGCGCCGCTACTCGCGCATCACGGGATTTCCGGCAAGCCGCTGGTGTCGCTGCACGAGCACAACGAGGCCCGTCGCGTGCCGGAGATCATCGCCGCCGCCCGTGCCGGTGAAACCATCGCCCTCATCAGCGACGCCGGCATGCCCGGCATATCGGATCCCGGTTATCGCCTGGTCCAAGCCTGTATCGCATCCGCCACTCCGTTAGAAGTGCTGCCCGGACCGTCCGCAGTGATCACCGCGCTCATCGGATCGGGCTTCCCGTGTCATGCCTTCCGCTTCGGCGGCTTCCTCTCTATCAAAACCGGGAAACGCCGCGCCACACTCGCCTCCACTCTGGAATCCGGCGAAACCGGTATCTTCTTCGAGTCCCCCCACCGTATTGTCTCGACCCTCGCGATACTGGCAGAAATCAATCCCGCCGCCCGCACCTGTGTCGCCCGCGAGTTGACCAAGAAATTCGAGACCTATCACCGCGGCACGGCGGCCGAAGTGCTCGCGCATTTTCAAGCCCACCCGCCGAAGGGCGAGATCGTACTGATCGTCCACGCCGCGCAGTGATGCCATCCAACTACCTCACGGATCGTGGACGAATGAGGCGCGAGGGTGAAAAATTCTCCCCGGCTTCCGCATTCGGTTTGTATCGGGGCGCTCGGTGATGGACAATCGGGTCCGCAGCAACCATTGCCATGACACCTGAAGCCACGGAAATTGAAGTTGAGGTGCTCGAAATCGACGGAGTCGCGCCTGCCGTTTTGCCGCCGCGAGACGACGCGCCGGCCCGAGGCGAGTGGCAGGATTGGCGGCAATGGCGCGGGCGGGTTCGCCGGTTCGACAGCCGCTGGTGGCCGTTGTGGGTGATTCCTGGAATCATCGTCATCGCCTTGCTGCTCACCGTGGGGTTGCTGCTTGGCGTGCTGTGGCTGCTGGTCCGGATGTGCCTGAAAATCGTGCGCGCGGTCTTGCGTTGAGCAGATGCTACGGGCTCGTCACCTTGAGCCGCATGAAGAGTTTGGTATTGGTGCCGATGGGCACGCTGAAGGTGTGCTGCGGGAACGTGCCGGTGTCAGCAACCGCAGTCCAGCTCCCTGATAGAAGCGTCTGGCTCCACTCCGCGCCGTAGGTGACGCCGCTGACTCCGGCGGGTTGGGTGAAACTGTAAAGCAGGCTGCCGCCGCTCTTTTGCATCTGCGGTAACTGGCTGACTTTCGCGGAGACTGGATTCTGGTTTGGACCGGCGAAGGCAAAGACCAGAAGATTGGGAATGCCGGTGTGGTAGGGGTCTGCGGTGTCCTCCGAGTTGCCGGTGTTGCTTGTCGTGCCAAAGTAGGTTTGGCGCCAGCTTTGGATGGCGGTGGCCAGACTTGTTCCGGTTAGATTGATGTCAAACGGGTTTTCATCGCTGTCGTTGCTGGCGATGTGGATGGCGGCCGTGCGCGAGCCGGCGGCATCGGGCGTGAAAGTGACAGTTAGCGTGGTGGCGGCACCCGGCGCGAGAGTACTTGTACCGGGGCTGCCGAGGGTGAAGTCTGCGGCGTTCGTGCCGTCCCGGGTCACCTCGCTTATCGTTAGATCAGCGGTGCCCACATTGCGAATCACCAAGGTGCGGCTGCAGGTCGAGTCGTTGCCTTCCAAATTGAAGTTCACCGTCGATGAGCCATCCGTCAATCCGGTGCCGGCCGGTTGTTCCACCGCGATCTCCGGTGCGACCACCACGCTACTGCCGATTTGCACATCGTCGATGGCCCAATGGTCGTATGCCGCACCGCTGTTAGATAACTGGCGGAAGCGGAAGCGCGTCGCCATTGTCCGGGCTGGCGCGGGAATCTCGAGCACGTGTTTCTGCCAGGCGCGGTTGTTATAGGGACCTCCGATTTGCACGAAGTTCGTGCCGTCATTGGAATACTCAAGAACGACATCTTCGCCGTCATCGGCTGATTCCCACGGGCTGGACGCGCCATTGGCAAGGGCAAAAAGAAATGAAACACCACCGCCACTGCGAGTGTCCATCGGCTGCGTCGTGGCGTAACGGCTGCCATCGCCGCCGAACCACAGGCTGTTGCCCGTGGATCCGGATCCCGCCGCTTGACCGTTGCTGTTCGCCGCCACGCTGCCGCCGAATTGCGCCCACAGCGCCGGCGTTTGAGCGGGATCAATATCGTCAAAGAACATGCCCGTGCCGGTGAGCGTGATGTCAAACGGGTTTTCATCGCCGTCGTTGTTGGCGATGTGGATGACCGCGCTGCGCGGTCCCACGGCTCCCGGCGCGAATAGCACGATGAATGTGGTGGTTCCGTTAGGTCCGGCCACCGGCGCCACCGGGCTCGACGTGAGGGTGAAATCCGCCGGATTGGTGCCGTCCTTGGTGATTGCCAGCCCGGTCAGGTTGGCGGTGCCGGTATTTTTGATGGTGAAGGTCAGGCTGGTGTTAGAGCCGACGTTCACGGAGCCGAAGTCCTTCGCTCCGGCGTCGGCGATATTGGTTCCTACGGGTTGTTCGACGGCGATTTCCGGCGCGATGCCCGTGCCGGTGAGCGTGATGTCAAACGGGTTTTCATCGCCGTCGTTGCTGGCGATGTGGATGACCGCGCTGCGCGGTCCCACGGCTCCCGGCGCGAATAGCACGATGAATGTGGTGGTTCCGTTAGGTCCGGCCACCGGCGCCACCGGGCTCGACGTGAGGG
>JAPLUJ010000739.1 GCA_026397695.1 Verrucomicrobiota bacterium
CCTGCCCCGCGCCGTAGCCCGCAATGCCGCCGCAGACCTGCGCTCGGTGTTGGTGTGTTCACCGTGGCGGAGATCTCATCGGTCGCCGTTTCTGCCATAACCCAAACCCCCTGCGGACAGGAATGTCCGCACTACTTTTTTCAACACCCTGCGGGCAACAATGTCCGCACTCCTTATTGCATGCCGCTTCCCGCCCTCACCGGTCTAACACCTGATTTCCTCGCCGCCTGGCTGAAGGACGCGGGCGAACCCTCGTTCCGCGCCGACCAGATCCTCGCATGGGTGTGGAAGCAAAAGGTGATATCGATCGATGCGATGACGAATCTGCCGGTGGCGCTGCGCACCAAGCTAACAGACTCGTTCCGGCTCACGGCCTTGGAGCACACGCACACCCGGGGATCCCCTGACAGCACGCGGAAATTCCTGCTCCGTCTGCATGACGGCCGTTACATAGAATCGGTGCTGATTCCCGCGAGCCCGGCGCTTTACGGGGATAAATCCGACCGCCGCACGCTGTGTGTTTCCTCACAGGTCGGCTGCGCGTTCGGCTGCAAATTCTGCGCTTCGGGGCAGTGCTCGCCGCCGAACAACTCACCGGCGAACGCGTGGACAACCTGGTCTTCATGGGCATGGGAGAACCACTCGCCAATCTAACAAACCTGCTGGATGCCATCGCCCTCATCACCGGCGACAAAACCCTGCATCTCGGCGCACGTCACCTAACAGTCTCAACCTCC
This sequence comes from Verrucomicrobiota bacterium, assembly GCA_026397695.1. GTDB lineage: Bacteria > Verrucomicrobiota > Verrucomicrobiia > Verrucomicrobiales > Akkermansiaceae > Luteolibacter. The sequence continues at coordinate 738 of JAPLUJ010000739.1, forward strand.
GGCCTAGTCCCGCAAATCCGCCTGCTCGCCGAACACCCGCAACAAATCCGCCTCGCCATCTCGCTCCACGGCGCCACCGACGCCGTCCGCCAGCAAATCATGCCAGTCCACCAAAAATGGCCGCTCGCCGAACTTTTCAACGCGCTCGACTTCTGGAATGGAAAAAAATCGCAGAAAATCACCCTCGAATACATTCTGATAGAAGGAATCAATGATGCGTTCGAACAAGCGACCCTGCTCGCCCGCCAGGCTCGCCGTATCCACGCCAAGGTCAACCTCATCCCCTACAACACCGTGCAGGGACTCACGTGGCAACGTCCGCCCGACAGCCATTGCCGGGCGTTCCGCGACGTCCTCCAACACGCCGGCGTCACCGCCACCCTGCGCCTCGAAAAAGGCGGAGACATCGACGCCGCCTGCGGCCAACTCCGCCTCCAACAGGAAGCCAGCGAAGGCATTATCCCGTGACGCGGCAACTTGGCTGTCGCGTCTCGCGACATATCGTGCCGGTGGCGTCCCGCCGCCATATAACAGGTGAATTTCTAGCAATTTATCCAAGGTTGACACCGGCCCGGAAATACAGGTCACTCCAATCACATGACTGCGAAACCCCATCCTGTTTTCCGTGCTTTAGTCATTCTCTGGGCTCTGCTGACTTGCGCTGAAGCCATCCAGACTGTGAAACCCGGCGAATCGGTCGGACCATTGCAGGGGGGTGGTGAATCACGGCAGATCCCGCTCAGCATTGGGGGTGCGGATACCGTCAAAACGGATGAGGAAATCGCGCTGGAAAAAAGCATGGTGTCCATGCTTGACGTCCCGCTGCTTTTTGCCAAACGCCACTCCTATACGGGCATCCACATCTACGACACCTTCTACAAATGGCCGGGTGGCGGCGGTGGCGGATTGTATATCCTGGAAAATCCCGCGGCCCCCCGCAGCGAATGGAAAATCCGCGCACTGATCAACGAAACCACACCCGGCACACTGGGCACGGGGGTTTACACCCATCCCGACATCTCGCCCGACGCCGGCAAGGTCATTTTCTGTTATAAAAACAGCGCCGACGCCTGCACTGCCATCTATGAAATCAACATCGACGGCACCGGCCTGCACCAACTCACCGACCCGTCGGGTCTGGTCGGGAATTACCATGGCGTGAAAAGCGGCATGCATGATATCTCCCCGACCTACCTCCCCGATGGCCGGATCGTATTTCTATCCACACGTCCCCGGGGTCTTGTGCCATGCGCGAATGAAGGTGTCAGCATTTTGCACGTCATGAATGCGGATGGTTCTGACATCCACCCGATCTCGGTGAATTCTGAAACCGAATTCGATCCCATGATTCTTCCCGATGGACGCATCATCTACGGCCGCTGGGAATACATCGACAAGACCGCGTTGACCGTTCAATCGCTGTGGACCGTGAATCCCGATGGCACCAATGAAACCGCCATGTTCGGCAACAACATGACATTCCCGGAAGCCATTCTCGATCCCCGCCCCGTGCCCGGCTCCCGTCTGATAGCCGCCACGCTCTCAAAACACAATGCCTCACCACGCGGATCCGTGGTCATGATCGATCCCGTGATCGGCAAGAACGACCCCAAGGCCATCTTCAACTTCGAACACCCGGACAACCCGACCTACGACATGGGCGAATCCTGCGAACCCTATCCGCTCAGCGAGGATCTCATGGTGTACAGCGGACGCATGCCCGGCGAAACCCGCAGCTCAATCCTGATGATCAACCGCGCGGGCAAACGCATCAAGCTGCTCTCCGACACCAACATCTGCCTGCATGCCCCGATGCTTGTCAAACCACGCACAGCCCGGGTCATGCCAACCCTGGCGGACCGCACCAAGACTCGTGGTGCGTTTTATGTCCAGAACGTTTACCAGGGCCTCGATGGCATCAAACGCGGCGAAGCCAAATGGCTGCGGGTTGTTGAAGAAGCATCGCGTGTCAGCAGCAGTCCCGGCAACAATCCATACAATCAGACATTCCCTATCAGCGCGGCACTGGCATTCAGCCCGAAAATCTATCATGGCATCATCCCGATCCGCGACGACGGCTCGATCTACTTCGACGCACCCTCCGGCCGCATCCTGTTCTTCCAGGTGCTCGACAAGGACAAACGGCTGATTCAAAGCATGCGCACATTCATACAGGCGGCACCCGGTGTCACCCGCGCCTGTATCGGCTGCCATGAATCCAAATCGTATGCGCCCGAGCCTGTCAATTTCACCAAAACCGATGCGCTGAATGACGAGCAGTCGGTGTTGCAACCGGAAACGTGGGGCACGGGATATATGGATTATACATCGATGATCCAACCCGTTTGGGACAAACATTGCATCGACTGTCATGGTGGCAAAAATGATTTTGCGGGACGGCTCGACCTCACCGGCGGGTGGACGGAACATTTCAATATCAGTTATGAGAACCTGGTGGATCGACGTGAAACCCAGCTGGTTCCCTATCTCATCGACGGCATCGACTGCATGAACGGCACCGCGCATTATTCCGTGCCATTGTTCAAGCCCCGCAGTTTCGGTTCGGCCACCGCACCACTGGCCAAGGCGATTGTTAGCGGACACGAGGGACGGATCAAGGGCATGACCGAAGTGGAACGCGACCTGGTGATGGCATGGATCGACAGCAACGGCCTGTATTACGGATCATGGGACTACACCCCGATCACCAGCGTGCGCAGCTGGCCGGATACCAGTAACAAACTCAGCGCGGTCATGCAAAAAGCCAATTGCATGGCCTGTCACGACAAGACCATGACCTCGGACTGGCTCAACTTGCAGACACCGGAATACAGCCGCATCCTGCGCGCCCCGATGGCCAAGGGAAATTCCAGCAATGGTCTGGCGATCTGCCGCAACCATAAGGCCGATCCGCTGCGCACCCGCATCAAAATGATGCGCACAGGCAGATATGAACACGCGGTATTGCCGCTGGAGAGTTTTGCCAAAGTCCCCGTTCCTCCCATCCAGCCGGGTGGCACGGAACACATCACCTTTGCCGATACCAACGATCCCAACTATCAGGAAATGCTGGCCATCATCAAGGCCGGCCGCGAAAGCGCGCTGCAAAACCCACGGATTGACATGCCCGGTGCCGCCGCATCGATCATCGCCGGACAATGCCTCGGCAAGGACGGATCGTTGCTGCTGCGCTGGGATCGCACCGCCTATACCATCGGCCTTCTAGCGGAAATCCACCGGGGCGCTTCGGCAGATTTCAAACCCGCAGAAAACACCCGGCTCTGCAGCACCGAACTGGGTCACTTCATCGACAAAACCCCGCAACCCGGCCAACCCTGGTACGCCCTCGTCATCACCGGCCCGGGCAAGGAACCGTCATCTCCCGGTTATATTACTGTTAGAAGTGCCGGCTCCCAATAGCCGGATGATAGGATCATCCGCATCAGGATTCCCGGGTTCGAGGGAAAATGAGTGGTCTGTGAATAAGGGGTGAGGACGTCTCGTCCGCATGCCATTGCATCGTCATGATACGCCGCATGGCATAACCTAGCAGCCAAAGCGGTGTCGGCGTTCGTGCCTCACTCTGCCACCGCACTCCAAACCACGACCTCCGCATGGGCCGCCAAAGTATGGAGTGCAGTGGGAAGCGCAGCGCCACACCGCCTTGGCTGAATCCCAACAAGCAGTGCATCCGCTGTCGTCCTTGGCACAGCCCGCATCCAGATCCACAAATCGCGGAGGGATTTCAGCTGGTAGTCCGGGGTGTTGTATCCGGATAGATCGCCCCTCACTTTTTCTGGATGCGCATCGAGACGTTTTCGCCGGCGGCGAGATCCATGGCGATGCCGTCACGCAGCGCGGCCCCGGTCATGGTTGCGGTCTTGGTGCCGCGCGTGACCTGATAGGTCGCGTTGTTTGCGACGGTGAACCATTCGGGAAACTGGTTGATGCGCGGATAATTCAGCGGGAGATGCAGCAGTTCGCGGTGGCGCGGGCGGTCGAAGACAATTCGCCCCTGCCACGGCGTTTGCGCACGCAGCGCGAAGACCACGGCATCGCCGTCGCGTGCCGCCCCGCAAATGACATCGTTGCGCCACGGGCGGACGCAGGCCCCCTGCGATTTCCACAACGCATACATCAGCGAGGTTCTGGCGAAATTCCCGTCGCCATGCCAGCCCTCGATCACCCCGTCGGGCTGCTGCTTCGCCCACATCACCCGGATTTCGCTTTCGATCCACGCTGCGGCGTCAGCCACCGGTTCGACGTTGTAGAGATCGATGGCGCTTTCGATGGAATCGGCGTAGCCGTCCTGGCTTTTGCCCTCCCACGGGTAATTCCGATAGTGCGCCGCCAGGAATTTCAGCGGCTTGACACAGGCTTCGCGGTACGGCTGGTGGTGGTCTAGCAGCCAGACGGTATAAATGCCGTTGAGCGTGTAGCCCCACGTGTCGGCGAGCCGTGTGGTGAGAGGTTTGCCGGCGATCGGATCGATATCGTCGAAGAACAGTCCATGCTCGTTGCGACCGACCTCCAGCACGCGGTCGATCATCTGATAGAGCGGCTTGCGGTATGCGGTCTTTTTTTCCGGTGCGGTGAAGTGGGCGATGGCATAGACTTCGCACAGGCCGAAGATGACCTCGCAGCCGTGATCGCGCAGCCGCAGTTGGTGCATGTCCCGCGTCGGGTGGTGCGTGCCGAGCAGGAAATAGTCCGCCATGCGGAAGGCCAGCTCGCGATAGCGTTCGTTGCCGGTTAGCCACCAACAGCGGGCCAGCGTCTGCAACTGATCGCCCTGCACCTCGATATTGTCGGATGTGATCATGCCGAAGGGCGTTTCAACCGTCGCGTTTTTCCACATGTCATCCAGGATTCCGATCATGCGTTCCGACCACGGGCTCTGTCCTAACAATTCCGTGATTGGAATCAACCCATCCTTCATATACTCGGCGGCATCGAACATGATCTCCAGCGGCTGCAGCTTCTCGCGCCGCCAACCGCGCTTCTTGAAATCGTAATCGTCGGGCAAGCGCCCGATCCGCGAGGTCAGCCGCTGCTCGGTGGCGAGCATTTCCTTCATCCGTCCGTTGAACAGGGCCTCGTCGGTGAAATAGGTGGTGAGCACCATGAACGGCCAGTTGTCCGCCGCCGAGTCGCGGCCGTTCCAGTAGGGCGAATCTCGCAGATTCCGCGGGATCAGCCCGGTCTCCGGGTCCGCATGCGCCAGCCAGCCCCGCACAAACCGGTCGCAGCGCGCGAAGGCCTCGCCCGCCGCTTCGCCGTTGGCCAGTGCCTCCTCCATCGTGCCCGCCCGCGCCGTGCCCATCATGGCGGCGAGGAGTGCCGCGGCAACCAAGGTGACGATGACGGGTGAAATCAGGAATTTTTTCATGGTGGGTGTTAGGCGGAGCATAGCGGACTGTCCGCTTGCCGCGATGCTGGCGCTCCGGTGGATGCGAAGCAAGCCGAAGATCGGCGCGAGGCGATCATGCCGTGATGTCATGGTTGCACGCGCGTTGCGCCGCCGTACATTCCGGTTGAAACAATCCCCGCAATAAGTCACAGCACTTTCGCCATCACTCCCGCTCTCCGAGCCTTTCCATGGCTTTTTCCCGCACGACCACTTCCTGAAAATCGCTTTTCTCACAAACCATCCATCACCACGACCCGCAGCATACAACCACAAAAACCAACATGAACCCTCACCGCAAGACACCATGTCCTGTGCCGAACCCCGGCATCGTGGTCTGGGCAGCCGCTCTCCTGCTGCACGCCACCACCACCTTTGCCGCCGATGTTCCGCGTGATCTGGCCTTCCTCATGAGCTCCGACCCGCACATCGGGTCGGAAAACCCCAAGGCAACCCCTCCCGTCAC
>JAPLUJ010000573.1 GCA_026397695.1 Verrucomicrobiota bacterium
CGGACCAATGCCAGAGGCCGGGGTCGAGTTCGTGGCGGGCGCATTTGGCGAGGGTCTCGCCATCGGCGTCCTCGTGCAACACGGCGCACACGGTGGAACCGGAGCCGCAGAGGAGGGCGGCGGCGGTTTCGCGCCGATCTAACAACCATTGCTTGAGTTCGGCGAGGAAGCGGTATTTGGCGAACACCGGGCGTTCCAGGTCATTGATGAGGGAAACCCCATTGATTTCCTGCGCGGCATAAGCGACCCCGGGGAGATCCCGCGCGCCGCTCCAGCGGTCGTAGGCATCGGGGGTGGGCACGCCGAACCCGGGTTTCAAAAGCAGCACCCGCAGCGCCGGTATTGAAGGGACGGGCTCGATGATTTCGCCGCGGCCCGTGCAGCGGGCGGCTCCGGGCGTGAGGAAAAACGCCACATCAGAGCCCAGCGATGCCGCGAGTTCATGCAAGCGCGCCGCGCCGAGTTTGTTAGCGTGCCACTGGTCCAGCCCGCGCAAAGTCGCCGCGGCATCACTGCTGCCACCGCCCAGGCCCGCGCCGTGCGGGATGGATTTTTTCAACGTGATCGCACACCCGCAGGCAAGGCCCGCCGCCGCCGCATACGATCTAACGGCTTTGACGACGAGGTTCTGTTCATCGCCGGGCACCTCGGGATCATCGCAGTGGAAGGCAAATCCGGCGTTTTCGCGAAATTCGAGTTGGTCGGTCAAGCCCGGGAGTTTCACCATCAGGGTGTCGATCTCATGATACCCGTCGGCACGTTTGTCTAACACGCGCAGGGACAGGTTCAGCTTGGCGGGGGCGTGGAGGGTGAGGGAGTTCATGGCGGGATATCGCGGATGATCAGGGCCATCATGCGGCCGGTGATTCCCAATTCCTTCCGGTAACTGTAGAACCGCGCGGAATCAGACGCGGTGTTGAGCCCGCAGTCGATGAAATTCCCGACCCCGGCACGACCGGCTTGGTGGCCGATCTCCGCCGCGAAGTCAATCTCATAGTCGGGCGGACGAATGCACGGCCCTAACACCGCCGTCACGTCCTGCGCGCGGGTGCCGAAACACTCGCTCAGCCGATCCATCGCCACCCCGAAAATGTTGCAGGCGGTGCCCATTTTCCCGGAATGCAACAAGCCGATGGCCCCCGTCCGCCGGTCAGCCAGCCAGATCACCCCGCAATCGGCGACATGCATCGCCAGCACCACCCCGCTTTCGCGGGTGATCAGGCCGTCCGCCGCGGGGACGACCGGCAGGCCATCGGGTGCCATGATTTGCGGGCTGCCCGGGACCACTGCCACGACCTTGCCGTGGACTTGTTCGGCACGCCAGCAAGCGGCGGACGCGCCGGCGAATTGCACGACCACGGCTTCATGGACCGGGCGCAGTTGTTTCATCGCCTCATCCCGGTCACCGGTGATCCGGACGTCCGGCACGCGCTCGACCCATCCGGCGCGGACCCCGGTGATCGCATGCAAGCAGGCCAGAAATTGGAACTCCATCATCATCCGGAAAGTCTAACTGACAAGCTGGTGATTCATCACAGACAAGCGGTTCCGGATTATAAAAAATCGGATTTAAAAAAAATCGGATATCCGGCGCGGTGCTGGCCCGCTTCGCTAAAGCCACGAAGGCCGAAGACGCTCCGCACACGGTCTGGAGCCAGCGGTTTCAGCTACGCCGCGACTTCCGCAGCGTCACAGCAATGCATCAAGGTGGCATGCTCTAGCAGGCGGGTTGTCCCGCGTTCACGCCATCGCGCGCCGGTAAATGGCCCGCTTGGTGTGCTCGACGGTTTCCGCCTGGTCCTCATCCATGTTTGCCAGGATGCCTGCCAGATCGTTGGCGATTTCCGTGCGCATTTTCGCCACGAGTTCAACTCCTTTGGCGGTGATGCGCACCATGATTTTGCGACGGTCTTCGGAGGCATGCGAACGCTCAACATAGGACATTTTTTCCAAGCGATCCACCAAGCCGGTCGCGGCTGCGGTGGAATGCCCCATCTTCTTCGCGATGTCCGACATGGTCAGATACTCTTCGCTCGATAGGTAGGTCAGCAGGAAAAACTGTGGAAACGAGACGTTGCCTTTGTTGAGTTCCGTGGACAGGTTGAGGATACAACTCCGCTGGGTAAACAGGACGAAGTCAGCTAGACGATGCGCATCGGTCTTCACCGAAGCGCCTGCGGCGTTCATGGTTTTCATTTTGGCTGGTTGGGGTGTTCATGTTTGGGACATGCTGAATCGCACAGGTGCTGTGAGCGGATCATGACCCGGGCTGACGGATCCTGACCCATCCTGAATATTTGAAATATTTCAGTACAGCACGTGTGCCAATCGGGACTTTTTGAAAATACATAAAAGGCGGAGGTATTGGAAGAAAAGAATTCGCGAAAGATTAATTATTTTTTTCGGGGCTTGTCAGGAAGTTGTTGTCTATTCATTTTCAATGTGTTCTGAATCCGAATGAGGTGGTGTCGGCGGGGGGACATGGCGGGAATAGACGGCGTCACCCACTTTTACCAGGCCGGATTGGACGTCAGCGGCGGCGAATTGGCCGAGGGATTCGCCGGTGGCGAGGAGGTTGGCGGTGCGTCCCTCCAGCCCGCGAGTGGTGAGAATCGTGCCGGCCACGACGGTCATGCTTTCGTAGCTTTGGATCAGAACAAAGCGTTTGTCCGCCGGGATGGAAGCAATTCTGCCGATCAGTTTCGGGGCCTCGGTGACGGGCTTGGCCTTGGGTGGTGCGGGTTTGGAGGATTGGAACATCCCGCAGGCGGTGAGCGCCGCGCTGGCGCTAACACAGATCCAAAGCATCATCAGGGATTTCATGGAATCAGTCTGGCGGGATTGCGGCGAAACTGAATCCAGTTGCGGTGCGCTTCCAGTCGAATCTTCCGTCCCGCAGTGATTTTCCCGCCCGGCAGCGCCGGGGCGCCGCATTGATCCATTATTCGCGTCCGCACTACACGGTGGTGGCACTGCCGCGCAGGCAATCAGCTATCTCTGCGCCGTCACGCCCGCGGGTGGGCGTCATCATACGCCTGTTTGAGACGTTCCTTGGTGACGTGGGTATAGATTTGGGTGGTGGAAAGCGAGGCATGGCCGAGCAGCGCCTGCACACTGCGCAGATCCGCCCCGGCGTCTAACATGTGGGTGGCGAAGCTATGTCGCAGCTTGTGCGGGCTGATGGCAAAAGGAATGGCGCTGTGTTTCAGGTATTTTTTCAGCAATTGATCCACCGCCTGCTGGGTGATGCGGGTGCGGCGCTTGCTGACAAACAACGGACCGGATGTGACGGCGGCGGCCTGCCGGTAGCGTTGGATCGCGCTCACCGCCGGTCCGCCGACCGGAACAATGCGTTGTTTGGATCCTTTGCCGGTGACGCGCACGGTATCGCCGAGGAAATCCACATCCCGCACGTCGAGTGCGAGCAATTCGGCAGTGCGCAGACCGCACGAGTAAAACAACTCGAGGATCGCCGCATCGCGCAGCGGCAGCCAGGCGGGTGATTTCTTGTCCGGCGGACAGCGCAGCGGGATTCCTAACAATTCGTCGATTTGCGCGACCGACAGCACCA
>JAPLUJ010000566.1 GCA_026397695.1 Verrucomicrobiota bacterium
CAAACGAATCATGGGTGAGTTCCTCGACCACGACGTCCCCGCCGCGGAATTTCAGGCGTTTCCCCGCCGAACGCGCCGAAGCCAGCAGCTTCAACTTGCCGAGCGGAAAATTCCGCTGTTCGAGACAAAGGAGCATTTCCACGCCGACGGCACCCGTCGCACCAACAATCGCTACATGAGGGAGGTTCATTTTTCACTGGCCGGTTTTTCGAACCGGGCAGCGCAGCATAGCGTCTTCCCGCCCGCTGGCAACCGATTCGTGCGATGAAATCTAATTTTACCGCGTCCTGTGAGTGTTCGGATATGTGAGGTTTGCCCGTTGTTTCCTCACCCATCGGCATGGATCAGGAAAAGCGTGATGATCAGATGGTGGCAGCGGCACCATCCATCGCCGCAGTGGCCAAACTTTTTGTTCTTCTAAGTTTCTGGCCTTTCGTGTGTCATTTCCGGTGACATGAAAACTCTGGCTTGCTTTTGTTTCACCGTTCTATTCCCTCTCCAACTCATGGCTCAGGATGTCCCGGCCCTGCGCAAGGAGCGTGACAAACTCATTGAACGCGGCATGTGGCGCGACGCGATGAACGCCTATCAGCAAAAACTGATGCCCGTCTCGGATAAGGAATCCGGCACGGATCTCCAGCGCGCCATAACTGCTTTGAGAAACCTCAACGCGTGGGGCGAGTTCGACGGGCTCGTCGAAAACGCGGTTGCCGCCCACCCGGAGAATGCGCGCTTGCTCACATGCGCAGCGGAAGCCTACCGCCAAGTGCCGCATGTCGGACGCCTCATCGCCGGGGATTTCCAGCGCGGCGGGCAGCCGCACTTCGGTGGCCCGCGCTTTCAGGGCATCCGCCCGGGTGGCATGGAAGGTGGACCGGCAGCCGAGCCGGCAGCCACCGCCGGGGCCTCCGTGGACACCACCTACCGCGACTCGATCCGCTCGCTGCAACTTCTCCGTGAGGCGGTCGCCAAAGCCAAGGACGATGACGAACGCGCCGGCATCTGGGAGAAGCTCGGCGGAGTTTTCCGCGAGAAGGAACCCTGGAAACTCCAGACTCTAACACCCATCGCAACGTTGCCCGAATGGGGCGAACCGGGGCCCGAGGGCGGCACCGAGGGCGCGCCATGGGCCAAGGACGGTCCCGTGCTCTATCAGATCCCCGCGTCGTGGGAGGCTGCCAAAAACGACGGCGAACGCTGGCGTTTCGCGCTCGCGGAAAGCGTGCGCCTCAAACCGGACTTGGCCGTTTCCGTAACGCTGGCACTCGCCCGCTTCTCGCAATCCCAATTCGGCACGGAAACGCTTTCTTCCTTCGGCTGGTGGCGCGAGCAGGATCCTGATAGTGCCAAGGGCATCCTCGAAATGGACACCCTCGCCGAGGACGAGTGCCTCGCCAAAACCTCCGATGGCGTGCGCCGCTTCAAACTCCCGGCCGACCACCATTTCATCGCGCTCTATCGCTCGATTCTCAATCAAAACGGGCAGGCCGGCGACGCCCTCACCCAGGTTTTTCTCAACCGCCGCCAATACGACAAGGCCCGCGAGGTGCTGGAAAAAACCATCGCCAAACACGGCCCGGGCGACAATGACTCACGCCAAAAACTCCTCCAACAGATCACCGGCAACTGGGGGCGCTTCGGACCCACGGAAACCGTGCCCGCCGGCGTGAAACCCCGCCTGCCGCTGGTTTTCCGCAATGCATCTAACATCACCCTGAGCGCCGCACCGGTGGACATGGAGGCGGTGCTCAAGGAAACCATCGACTATCTGAAAAGCAATCCCGCCCAGTTCGACGGGCAACGCGTGAATCCCTCGCAGATCGCGCACCGTCTCATCCAGGACCCGCAAGCGAAATTCATCGGTAAAACCGCCGCCACCTGGGACGCCAAACTCACCCCGCGCGACAAACACCGCGACACCCGCACCGAAATCACCGTGCCTCTCGACAAACCCGGCGCCTGGTGGGTCACCGGAAAAATTTCCAATGGCAACGAGTTCCACACGCTCGTCTGGATCGTCGATTCCGTGCTCGTCCAACGCGACGTCGCTGGCAAACTCCAGTGGTGGGTCGCCGACGCCGCCAGCGGCGCGCCGGTCGTCGGGGCCGACGTCGGGTTTTTCGGTTACCGCATGATCTATCATGACCGCAAGCTGCCGCTCGGCCGCCGCATGGACGTGCAGACCAAGGAGTTCAAGCGGGTCACCGATGCCGATGGCAAAACCCTGCTCAAACCCGGCGATTGGGATCCGGAATACCAGTGGCTCGCCATCGCCCGAACCCAGGACCGCAGCCCGGCATTCTTCGGCTTCCAAGGGTTTTTCGCCCAGGATGCCTCGTGGGAAAATGGCAACCGCGACATCTCCTACGGCATCACCGACAGACCGCTCTACAAACCGGGCCACACCGTGCACCTCAAGTTCTTCCTGCGCGAAACCGGTTACTTCGAACCTAACGAAAACAAGTGGGCTAACAAATCAGGCACGCTCACGCTCTTCAACGGTCGCGGCGAGGAATCCGTGAAAATAGCCAACCTCAAAACCGACGCGCTTGGCGCGGTCGAAACCGAAACCATCATCCCCAAGGATGCACCACTCGGCGCGTGGCGCGCTGACTATCAGATAGAAAACCAGATTTCCGCCGGGGTGTCCTTCCAGGTCGAGGAATACCGGAAACCGGAATACGAGGTCAAGGTCGAGGCTCCCGCCGAGCCGGTCAAACTCGGGGACAAGTTCACCGCCACCGTCAAGGCCACCTATTTCCACGGCGCGCCTGTCAGAAATGCGAACGTCGAGATCATCGTCAAACGCGCATCGCTCGGCGAGCGCTGGTTCCCGTGCTGGCGCTGGGATTGGCTCTATGGCCCCGGCGCATGGTGGAACGGCGCGGACGCATCGTCATGGCACCCGACGTGGAAAAGCTGGGGCTGCCTGCCACCGCACCCGCCGTGGTGGCAGGGCAACCGCTGGACCCCCGACGAGCTGGTGCTCAAGCAAAACCTGGCCATCGGCCCGGACGGCAGCGCCAAGGTGGAAATCGATACCGCGCCCGCCAAAGCGGTCCACGGCGACATGGATGCGAAGTATTCGATAGAAGCGCGGGTGGTGGACGCGTCGCGCCGTGAGGAACGCGCCACCGGCTCGGTGATCGCCGCGCGCAAGCCGTTCGAAGTGGTGGTCTGGACGAACCGCGGTTACGCGAAGTCCGGCGATGCCGTGGAGGCGACGATTTCCTCCGCTACCCTCGCGGGCAAGCCGGTGGCCGGCGCGCAAGGCACGCTCAAGCTCTATCTGCTAGCCAGCGGCGCTGACGGCCGCATCAATGAAAAGGAAATCCAATCATGGCCACTCGCAACGGACGCGGCGGGCGAGGTCCATCAGAAATTCGCCGCGCCCGCCACCGGCCAGTATCGGTTGGCCGCCAGCCTGTCGTTCAAGGGCGGCGATGCCGCGGAAGGTGCCACCATCCTCAACGTTCACGGTCCCGGCCGCGACGAGCCCGCCGCCTGGAAGTTCGGCCCGCTCGAACTGGTGTCCGACAAAGCCGCATACAAACCCGGCGACACCCTCAAACTCCGCGTCAACAGCGACCGCCCTAACGCCCATGTCTGGCTGTTCCTGCACATCGCCGGCAGCGCGGGCCGCGAGGCGAAACGCATCCAACTCACCGGCAAAAGCCTCGAAGTCGAGGTCCCGCTCGATCTCAAGGATATGCCTAACATGTTTGTCGAGGCGATCACCGTGCACGGCGCGAAAGTCCACAAGGCAATCAAGCAGGTGTTGCTGCCGCCTGTTAGCAAGATGATCGAGGTCACCCTCGCACCGGCGAAACCCAAGGTGAAACCGCAGGAAAAATCCAGCCTGCGCGTCACCCTGCAAGATGCCGCGGGCAAACCGGTCGTCGGCACCGCCGTGCTTGCCATCTACGACAAATCCCTCGAAGCCATCACCCGCGGATCGAACGTCGGACCGATCCATGAGAATTTCTGGAAGTGGGTGAATTCCTACGGCGGATATAGTGGATCCAATTCGCTGCCGGGATCACCGGGCAACCTCCAACGCCCGAAAACTCCCGGCATGCAATCACTCGGCCGCTTCGGCGATGAAAATGGAATCGGTGACATGTCTCGTCGCGGATCTGGTTTCGGTGGGGGTGCGGGCATGAGGGCCAAGAGCGCTAGGGGAATGATGATGGCGGAGGGGGCACCGGTGCCCATGGCCGCTGCTCCCGGCATGGCGATGGACGCCGCCATGCCTGCGGCAGGCAACAAAATGGCGGCTGCTGCCGAGGGTGGAGAAGCGCCTAACTCAGCGCCCATCCTCGTGCGCAAGGATTTCGCCGATCTCTTGAAATGGTCAGGCACCGTCCAAACCGACGCCGACGGCTGCGCCGAAATTCCGTTGGAGTTCCCCGACAATCTAACGACATGGAAGGCCCGCGTGTGGACGCTCGGCAAGGGAACCCAGGTCGGCGAGGGCTGCGCGGAAATCATCACCTCCAAGGATTTGTTAGTCCGGCTGCAGGCGCCGCGCTTCCTCGTCGAGCGCGATGAGGCGGTGCTCAGCGCGGTGGTCCACAACGACTACGACGCGCCCAAGTCGGTGAAAATTTCACTCGAACTCGATGGCAAAAACCTCGAAGCCATCGATGGCGCGGCCAAGACCGTGGACATCGCCGCCAAGGCGGAAGCCCGCGTCGATTGGCGCGTCAAGGCCATGCGCGAGGGCGAGGTGACTATCAGGATGCGCGCCGATGCCGGCACCGATGGCGATGCCGTCGAGCGCAAGCTGCCGGTGCTCGTCCACGGCATGTCCCGTCAGGACGCGTGGAGCCGCGCGGTGGAGCCCGAACAAAATTCCGCTAGAATTCTGCTGGAGGTGCCGGAACAACGGCGCCCGGATCAATCGAAGCTGACGGTTAGATTCTCGCCCACCATCGCCGGTGCGGTGGTCGATGCGATTCCCTATCTGGCAAGTTACCCGCACGGTTGCACCGAGCAGACCTTGAACCGCTTCGTGCCGGCGGTGATCGCGCAGCGCATGCTCAATGATCTCAAGATCAATCTGGCGGAAATCAAAGCCAAGCGCACCAACCTCAATCCGCAGGAACTCGGCGATGCCGCGGAGCGCGCGGCGCAGTGGAAACAGTGGCAGAATAATCCGGTGTTCGACGCAGCGGAAATGGATAAAATGGTGGCCGCCGGTGTGGATAAACTCATGACCATGCAAAACTCCGACGGCGGCTGGGGCTGGTTCTCCGGTTATGGCGAGTTTTCCTATCCGCACACCACCGCAGTGGTCGTCCACGGCCTGTTGGTCGCCAAAGCCAACGGCGCGAAGATCCCCGATGCCATGCTCAATTCCGGCATCGACTGGCTACGCGAGGCAATGCGCAAGGAGAAGCAAAAGATCAAAAACGATAACCGTTACGAGAAATCCCGCTGCGATGCGACCGACGCGTTCGTCCGCATGGTGCTGGGCGAAGGCAAACGCGATTCCGAACCGATGCTCGCGTTTCTCTATCGCGACCGCCTTGAGCTGCCGGTGTACGCCAAGTGCCTCGTCGGCCTCGAACACCACCGCAAGGGCGACGACGCGCGCCGCGACGAAGTGATGAAAATGGTCTCCCAATTCCTCAAGCGCGACGCCGAAAACCAAACCGCATATCTCGATGTCCAGAACACGAATTGCTGGTGGAACTGGTATGGCAGCGAGGTCGAGGCCCACGCGTGGTATCTCAAACTGTTAGCCGCCGTGAAACCGAACGACCCGGACACCCGCGGGCTGGTCAAATACCTCGTCAACAACCGCAAGCACGCGACATATTGGGAATCCACCCGCGACACGGCCTATGCCGTCGAGGCGATCGCCGCATACTTCAAGGCCAGCGGCGAAGACGTGCCGGAGATGGAAGTGGAAATCTCGCTCGACGGAAAATCCTTGCGGAAGGTGACCATCGACCGCGACAACCTGTTCACCTTCGATGGCACCGTGACTCTATCAGGCGAGGCTGTCACCACCGGCAAACACGCCATCGAACTCAAAAAATCCGGCAGGAAAGGCACCCTCTATGCCAATGCCTATCTGGAAGTATTCACCCTCGAGGACAAACTCCGCGCCGCCGGCCTGGAAGTGAAGGTGCAACGCAACATCTCCAAACTCGTCGCGCTGGAAAAAGAAACCGAGGTGCCCGATGCCACCGGCTTGATCGCCAAGCAGCGGGTCGAACGCTTCCGCCGTGAACCGCTCGCCGATGGCGCCGCCCTCAAGTCCGGCGATCGCATCGAGGTGGAACTCATCCTCGAAAGCAAAAACGATTATGAATATCTCATCTTCTCCGATGCCAAGGCGGCCGGATTCGAGGCGTTGGACGCCCTGAGCGGATATATCTCTGGCGATGGCGGATTCAGCGCCTATATGGAACCGCGCGACCAATCAGTCAACTTCTTCATCCGCGCCCTGCCCCGCGGAACCCACACCCTGCGCTATCAACTCCGCGCCGAGGCACCCGGCACCTACAAAGCCCTGCCCGCCACCGCCGCCGCCATGTATGCCCCGGAACTCCGCGGCAATTCCGCAGACCTGCGCCTGAAAATCGAGTGATGTTCTATCAGGCCCGGCCGCTTTGCCAAGCGTCCGGGCGCATGAGCGGCGCATGCTCTCATGAATTGGCGAACGGAATAGTTTAGTGTTCTGTCTGCGCCATGTTTGTTAGAGCTCGTAATCCTCAAGTGGAATGATCTTCATCAGGCTCCGTTGGAGTCCCTTCTTCAGTGTCTGGCTGCCGTGAATCGGAATGACGATCCGCTCGATCCGTCCGGCCATCGTGTAGATGTGGTGACTCCCGGCAATTCGCGACAGTGACCAACCCTTTTCCTCGGCACTCTTGGCCAATTCTTTGCCTGAAACCGCCTTCATACCGCGACCTCGAGAACCCTGCCGCCTGGAACAGATCCTTCAGGCTCTGCCGCCAGCAACCAACCCTCGATCGCCTCGAGGAGATTCGTCTCTAACTCATTGATCGTATCCCCTTGCGTGAAACACCCGGGAAGGGCCGGGACTTCAGCCCAGAACCCTCCTTCTTCCGCATCATGAATAATTGCCTTCAAGATCATGACGGAAACATACCAGTGAACGGACTCCTTGCAATCCCTATCTACGGCGGACAAATTGGCGGTCTCACAGGGGCGGAGCGGTGACTCGGGATCCTATTTATTGGCGAGGAATGCGTGAATTTTTTTGGCACAACGTCTGCGCGATGGAAGATGCGTGGTTGTGTTGAGTTAGTTGGGTGGTTGAGGAGATTCTGGCGTCTTGCCATCCGCTCCTTCTTGTTCGATATAGACCGTCACTTCCGCGTATCCGCCTTGTGGCAGCCCGTTGACTGCCGCAATCACGTCTAGTACCTTCTCATGAATTCGCGGCCACGAGGTGCTCATCAGCACGATGACCCCAATCCTCCGCTGTGCCAGATTCTGCTGGTAACGCAAGTTCTGGTCTGTGGTGATCAGCAGATCGAATCCAGCTTCCTCCGCCGCAGCGAGCAACTCCCCGTTGCCCAACGCCGACCAACCCATTTCGGCTGCGGTGTCCACCCGCCCAGGATGCAAGTGCCGTCGCAACGGAACCGGTGTTCCCTGATCAAACAAAATCTTCATGCCACCCGTAATGGTTCGAGGCTGGAGACCGCAAAATCGAGCACCGCCTCTACTTGACGCCTTGTCACTCCGGGAAACCATTCCAAAAATTCGTCAACCGTTGCCCCGTCTTCCAGATTCTCGAAAAGAGCCCCCACCGGCACACGGGTGCCACGGAACAACCATGCGCCGCTGACCCTCCCTAGGTTGCGCTCAACCTCCAGACATTCTGACCAATCCTTCATACCCCGGGAACCTACCCCATTCAGAGCGGGAGTGCAAGACTAAGATTCTTGGAGATCGAACGTTATTATTATACAACGCGCGGCAATGGTCCTTATTATACAACGTGCGGTATTAGAAGGGACAAATGCTGCCCGGAAGGGTCGAACTCCCTCTGGACGGTGTGGATGTCACTTGAATTCATCAAGAACGTCTTACGCCACGGTCTTGCCGATGAGCAACAGCCGCAGGCCGTTGAGGCACACCAGCACGGTACTGCCTTCATGGCCGACGACGCCTAACGGCAAGGCCAGCGCAAATCCAAGGGCCGCGCCGACAAGCGCCACGATCACGGTGCTGGAGAATATCAGGTTCTGCAGCAACACGCGTTTCGCCCTCCGGGTGTGCGCTAACAAAAGCGGGATGTTCTCCAGGCGGTCGTCCATCAGCACGATGTCCGCCGTTTCCATCGCGACGTCGGTGCCCGCCGCGCCCATCGCCACCCCAATGTCGGACATGGCCAGGGCCGGCGCGTCGTTCACGCCGTCACCCACCATCATCACCACGCCCTCCTGCTTCAATTGACGGATCACATGCAGTTTGTCCTCGGGCAACAACTCGGCGTGCACCTCAGCCTTCATCCCGATCTGGAGGCAGGCTTCACTTGACGGGGGACTGGTGACGCATCGGAAAGGGCTTGGTAACCTGAAATGGGGCGGTCGTGAAATTGGCTGTGTCGATTTCTTCTGGCCCTGACGTGTGCCGATTGCGCCCAAATCAGCCGTGCTAAACACGCGATTTCCTCGTCGCGCCGCACAAATGAACACTTGATCTTGCCATGCTAGGGTTTGAACCTGTAACTTCCGCCATGCAACCTAATCCACTTCTTACCGCCGCGGAATATTTTGCAGGCATTGGGCTTATGAGGCTTGGGCTCGATCAGGCCGGCTGGACAACCATTTTTGCAAACGACATCGACGAGAATAAACACCGGATGTATTGCGACCATTTCGGCGATTCACTGGAATTCGTCCTGGGCGATGTTCATGAAATCAAACCGGAGAGCGTGCCCTCGACCATGCTGGCAACAGCGTCTTTCCCCTGCAATGATTTGTCGCTGGCGGGTGCAAGAAAGGGCTTGGCCGGACAACACTCGTCTGCATTTTGGGGATTCGTCCGGATTATCGAGAAAATGGGCACCCGCCGCCCGCCGCTGATCCTTTTGGAGAATGTCACCGGATTTCTTACCTCACAAGGTGGCGCTGATTTCCGGGAGGCTCTCCTTGCGCTGAACCGCTTCGGATATGGCGTTGATGCATTTATCATCGATGCTGCAAGATTTGTGCCACAAAGCCGCCAGCGATTGTTTGTTGTCGGTGAACGTGGAGCCAGATCATACGTGGAGGACTCCCCGTCGTTACTACAGAGTGATCTTCGTCCGGCAGCACTCGCCGATTTTATTTTGTGGCATCCTGACATCCAATGGAATTTACGGACACTTCCTTCGTTGCCAATGCATGACTGCAAGCTCGATAGCGTGATTGAGGAACTTTCACCAAATTCCACTGCTTGGTGGAGCAAAGATCGTTGTCAATATCTCCTCAATCAAATGAGTCCCAAGCATCGAACCATAGCGGACAAGATGATCAAAGCTCCAGAACGTTCGTATGCCACTGTATTTCGTAGAGTCCGTGCCACGGGTTCCATGGCGGAGTTGCGAACTGATGGAATCGCAGGCTGTCTTCGAACTCCCCGTGGTGGAAGCGGTCGTCAGATTTTGTTCGTTGCCGGTTGTGGAAAGTTCTCGGTTCGGCTTCTCACTGCGCGGGAGTGTGCCCGCCTGATGGGTGCAGACAACTTCCGGCTGAAAGTACCACTCAATCAAGCTCTCTTTGGATTTGGAGACGCCGTATGCGTGCCCGTTATTCGATGGATTGCTGACAATTACCTCACCCCTCTCGCCATCGAACGCCTTGCCGAACCCGAACAGAAACCAGCAATCAAACGATCCGTCAAATATGGCAACACCAAGAAAGATTACCAAAGTTGCTAAAGCTCGATCCGCGGTTGAAGGACAACCGGGCGATGTCGCGGCGATACGCGCTCAGATACAGGCATTCCTACGAACACCAGGAGGCAGCAGTGGCACCATCGGAGCGTCGAAGTTTGGGGTCTATGCCTTCTACGATTATGATGGTGAGCCCATTTACATCGGGCAAACGTTTGAAGGTTTGGGAGCACGAATATCGAGACATCTAACCAACCAACGAACAGACGCTGTAGCGATGAACGTCCTTGATCCGTTCGAAGTCGCCGAGATATGCGTTTGGCCACTTGATCTTGGTGGTATGTCAACAGCAGAAATGAAAGTGACACTGGACCGCGCGGAATATACCCTTTACCAAAAGGTTATTAATGAATCCCGTTTCAACGCGGTTCTCAACGAGAAGAAGCCAGGAATCACCGATTTGATAACTCTTCCAGATTCCTATCGAGCCACGATTATCCCCAATGAAATATTCCCTCAGCGAAAGCATCCGGATGTCCGGCTAGCTCGTCGGGCAAGCACAATTGCCTCCCTGGCAAGGGTCATTAGCGAGCGAAAGGTTACCAAGGCGCTGCGAACAACACTTCTCACCCAGGCAAGGAGGCTGGAGAAACTGGCGGAAGACCGGCTTGCTGAGTTCGCACAACAGCCTGATGAGCCAGACAAGGAACTCGAAAGTGATGATTGAATAAGCTGCCCACCAGCAAGAGCGGGCATTGCGGCGGCGGCAATTCACCGGGTCGGCAATCCGGGCCTCGCGGACTGCTAGAAATACCGCCACACCGCCCATGGATCTTACGCCACGGTCTTGCCGATGAGCAACAGCCGCAGGCCGTTGAGGCAGACCAGCACGGTACTGCCTTCATGGCCGACGACGCCTAACGGCAAGGCCAGCGCAAACCCGAGGGCCGCGCCGACCAGCGCCACGATCACGGCGCTGGAGAATACCAGGTTCTGCAACAGCACGCGTTTCGCCCGCCGGGTGTGGGCTAACAAAAGCGGGATGTTCTCCAGGCGGTCGCCCATCAGCACGATGTCCGCCGTTTCCATCGCGACGTCGGTGCCCGCCGCGCCCATCGCCACCCCAATGTCGGACATGGCCAGGGCCGGCGCGTCGTTCA
>JAPLUJ010000201.1 GCA_026397695.1 Verrucomicrobiota bacterium
GCACGCCGTGACAATGGCCATGTTCGGGCCGTTCAAGCCGAGTTCCATCGAGATGATGCCACTGGCGATGTTGGAAATCATCATTGGAATGGTGAAGGGCGAGACCCGCTTGGGTCCTTTGGTCAAATAGATCTGGTGTTCGCGTTCGAGCGTGGCCAACCCACCGATGCCGCTGCCCACCATCACCCCGAACCTGCGGGGATCGATCAGTGAGACATCGAGTCCCGAGTCATCCACCACCATTTTCGCCGCAGCAACCGCAAACTGCACGAAGCGATCCGAACGCCGCGCATCCTTGGGAACCCTGAAATATCCATCCGGCTCGAAATTTTTCACCTCGCCGGCAATCTTGCAATCGAAGGGCTCGGGATCGAGTTGGGTGATCCGTGCAATGCCGCTGCGGCCGGCTTTAAGAGCCTCCCAGGTGGTGGATAAATCATTGCCCAATGGTGTGATACAACCCATGCCGGTGATGACAACTCGTCGTTCGTTCATAGTTTCGAGCCGCACTTTGACCAGCGAGCCACCCCCGCGCAAGCTCGATCACGGGATGTTTCGCAAGCGCGGCATGGCCTTATCCAAGGCGGCGGCTCCGGCCCTTTTCGTTGGCGGCTCCACAATGCGGACAAGCCACGACGCCCGTATGGCCGGTATGCTCGAAGGCATGAAGACACAGCCTGCAAACCACGCGGTGGGCCAGCGAGNCAAGGCGCTCGAAGCCATCAGCACGAAAAGCACGAAATCAGCGAGCGTCAGGTCCATCGGCGGGTTGATTGGTGAATCCGACACTCACGGCGATCCATCGGGACGGCTGTGCGGGAGCGGGAATGAATGACACACGGCGCAACCAATTCTCCAGCGGAGATGAGCCGACCCCATCACCACCAACCAAGGAAATGCATTCCCGCACGTTGCCAGCGGAATCCAGCCGCACCAAAACCCGCCATGGCTCGGCGGCCATCGTCGCGTCCACCGTGCCATCAAACGGCGGCAGTTCGCGCGGCATCGCCGCCGCCGGCATGCCGGACAGCAGGTCAAGCACCGGTACCAGCTTGAGTTTCACCGAAATCGGCGCGTCCACCACCGGCAAACTGCGTATGGGCAAAACGGGCACGCCCCGAGTCGCGAGCGGCAGAGGCATGTCGAACCCTCTATCCGGCAAATCCCTCAGGACCGGAACATACGGCGGCGGCGTCCAGCGGGCAGCCTGCAACGCCGTCTGTTCCAACACGACGGAGTGCTCCCACTCGGAAGGGTCGAAACGTGACGGAAACGGCCCGCCTTCCCGCGCCCGAAGCGTTAGAGCACGCCCTGCGGCATCATCGGTCACAAAAAACACCGATGCCTTGCGGGCGGCCCACGGCGTGGGCGGTGCGAGCCGGATGTTCACGGATGTTAGAAAAAAAGCGAACACCCCACCCACTGCCAAGAGGATCGACGCTTTATGGAACGTGGACCCCCTGAGCCGACGCCAATGAAACACCCACTCCGGCGCTGCCATCTGCTGGTGTTTTTTGGAGACACGCTTTTCCATCACTCTTTATTCGGTTGCGGATCCGGAACCGGCGCAGCGGGCGCATTCGTCCCGACCATGGCCAAGCGGAATCCCTTGCCGAGCACCAATTCAGTGACTTGGCGCTCGATACCCACGGGCGTTCCCGCATCGGTTTGCAACAGCACGATGGCCTTCGCCGGGGCTCCTTTGGAACGCAATGCGTCAAGCCGGTCCGCCAACGTCGATAAACTCACGGAGTCGCGGCCGAAGTGAATCCGCGGTTCGCTTTCACCCGGGCCGAGCGTTACCACCAGCGCGTCTTGGAACCGCTCGAGTTGAAAGCGCGAGGGCGGCAAATCCACTGCTACTCCCGATTGCCGTAACAGCAATGGACTTAACAAAACCAGCAGCCACAACAACGCGAAAAGATTCAGGATCGGCACCGCGTTCAACAGCCCCGGGCGCTCAGGCAATGTCATCTCAAGTTTCAACGGGAGGGACTAATATGGCTTGCGCCGGTTTCCTGCCTGCGCTCACTTCACTGCGAAAAGGCGCAAATTCCTCCGCCTCCCGCGCATCGGCAATCATGTGAACCATCTCGATGCCCGTCCTCTCGATGCGGTGAACCAAGCGTAGCGCCCGACCCAGAAAATATAAGTAAAACAAATACATCGGCACCGCCACCGTGAGCCCTAACACCGAGGTGATGAGCGCCGTGAAAACGCCCGCCGAAAGCTCCGCCGGGCCAGTAAATCCTCCTTGCTCGGTCACTTTCTGGAAGGTTTCCAACATGCCTAACAGAGTGCCCAGCATCCCCACCAACGGGGCCAGCAGCGCCGTGCCAAGGATCACCCGGATGTTTTTCTCAATGCGCGGCACTTCCAGTTGACCAGCCTCCTGCACC
>JAPLUJ010000720.1 GCA_026397695.1 Verrucomicrobiota bacterium
CCTGACCCCTGACCCCTGCCCCCTGACCCCTGACCCCTGCCCCCTGACCCCTGACCCCTGTCCCCTGACCTCTGATCTCTGATCTCTGATCACTCTCTTCTCTCCCCCGAATGAGCGACGGAGCGAATGCATCGCGCATCTCTAACGCATCAACGCCATAGAGCGCCGCTACACCGCATCCCCCGTTTGTGGGGATAGACACGCCCGACAAAATGGGTTCAAGGTGGTGGCCGAACAGACAGCCTCAGATTGCCGCCTGCCAATTTTTGCTTTTTGAGAGGACCTCGATCTGTCACATATCCGTGCGCAACACCCGATTTTCTCCACACCCTCAAATGAAAAAAACCAACTATCCGAAAATCGGCATCCGTCCCACCATCGACGGTCGTCTCGGCGGCGTGCGCGAATCGTTAGAGGAGCGCACCCTGCAACAGGCCAAGGCTGTGGCGGAGTTCTTTGCGGCGGAATTACGCTACCCTGATGGTTCGCCCGTGGTGTGCGTGCTCGCCGACACCTGCATCGGTGGCGTGCAGGAAGCCGCCGATTGCGCGGAAAAATTCAGACTCACCAACGTGGGGGTCTCCCTCACCGTGACACCCTGCTGGTGTTATGGTTGCGAGACGATGGACATGGACCCGCACACGCCCAAAGCCGTGTGGGGATTCAACGGCACCGAACGTCCGGGCGCGGTCTATCTGGCAGCGGTGCTCGCCGGGCACACCCAGAAAGGACTCCCCGCATTCGGCATCTATGGCAAGGACGTGCAAGCCGCCAGCGATCCTGAAATCCCCGCCGACGTCCGTGAAAAACTCCTCACCTTCGCTCAATGCGGACTCGCCGTCGCCCTCATGCGCGGCAAATGCTACCTCTCCATGGGCGGCACGTCGATGGGCATCGCAGGCTCGGTCGTCGATACCAAACTGTGGGAAAAATGGCTCGGTATGCGCGTCGAAGCCATCGATATGTCTGAAATCGTCGGCCGCATGCGCAAAGGCCAATACGATCAGGCCGAATACGAAAAAGCCCTCGCCTGGGTGCGATCTAACTGCCCGGAAGGCAATGACTACAACTCGCCGGAAACCACCCGCCCGCGCGAACAACTCGACACCGAATGGCAAGACAGCGTGAAGATGGCGCTGATCGTCCGCGACCTCATGGTCGGCAACCCGGTGCTCAAGAAAATGGGACTCGGCGAACAAGCTCACGGCCACAATGCCATCGCCGCAGGATTCCAAGGCCAGCGTCAGTGGACCGACCACTTCCCTAACGGCGATTTCCTCGAAGCCATCCTTAATTCCTCGTTTGATTGGAACGGCCAACGCGCCCCTTACATTGTCGCCACCGAAAATGACGCGCTCAACGGTGCGGGCATGCTCTTCGGCCATCTTCTAACCAACACCGCGCAGATCTTCGCCGACCTCCGCACCTACTGGAGCCTCGAAGCGATCGAATCCGCCAGCGGCAATAAAGTCCGCCACCCGCTGGTGGGTGATGGCATCCTCCACCTGATCAACTCCGGCCCGGCCGCCCTCGATGGCACCGGCCAACAGCTAAGCGCCGCTGGCCAACCTACGATGAAACCGTTCTGGGAGATCTGCGACGCCGAAGTTGATAGATGCCTCAAAGCCACCACCTGGCACCCGTCGCTTGGCGAATACTTCCCCGGCGGCGGCTGGAGCACCCGCTACCGCACCCGCGGCGGCATGCCCGCCACCATGATTAGACTCAACCTTGTCGATGGCCTCGGCCCCGCCCTGCAAATCGCCGAAGGCCACACCATCGACCTCCCGGATGACGTCCATGACGCGCTCGACCAACGCACCAACCCGACCTGGCCAACCACCTGGTTCGCACCTATACTTACCGGCAAAGGCCCTTTTGTTAGTGCTTACGAAGTGATGAACCACTGGGGTGCCAACCATTGCGTGATGACCTGCGGCCATGTCGGCCACCGCTATCTAACGCTCGCCGCGATGTTGCGCATCCCGGTTTACATGCACAACGTGGGCGAGGACCGGGTCTTCCGTCCTAGCGCCTGGCGCAGCTTCGGCACCGCTGATCCCGAAGGTGCCGATTTCCGCGCCTGCGCCAACTACGGCCCGCTCTATGGTAGGATCTGAAATTCGGCACCGGTGCTAATGATGAATTGCTTTGACTGCATCTCGTCCGATCAACAGCGTTGGGGTACCCGCCATGAACCCCATCGAATCCACTTCCGATCACACGCCATCCCGCCGCCGCTTCCTCCGCACCCTCGCCGGTTTCGGGGCTGTCGCCACCACCCTCCCCGGCATGACGCGGGCCGCCGTCTTGCCCGCCCGCGCCGCCGGTGCCCGTTACATGGGCGACTTTGCCGCACCCAAGCTCGAGAAAATCAAGGTGGCCATCATCGGCGTGGGGGCTCGGGGCTCCGGGCATGCCAGCCAGCTCGCCACCATCGAGGGCGTGGATTTCGTGGCCATCTGTGATCTGCATGGAGAGCGTGCGCAACGCGCCGCCGGCGCAGTCACGAAAAAGGGCCACGCTCCCAAGGTTTTCAGTGGGGATGAAAACGCCTGGCAAAAGATGCTGGCGGAAATCAAGCCCGACGCCGTGTTCATCGCCACCCCGTGGAACCTCCATGCACCGATGTGCATAACGGCGATGAAAGCCGGCGCCCACGCGTTCAGCGAAGTGCCGCTTGCTCTAACACTCCGGGAAATGTGGGACATTGTCGATACCTCGGAAGCCACCGGCCGCCACTGCATGATGATGGAAAACGTCAATTACGGCCGCGAGGAATTGGTCTATCTCAACATGGTGCGCCAAGGCGTCATCGGTGAGCTGCTCCACGGCGAGGCTTCCTATATCCATGAACTCCGCGGCCAGATGGAAAATGGCGACACCACCGGCTCGTGGCGCACCTTCCAATATGCCCGGCGCAACGGCAACCTCTATCCGACTCATGGCCTCGGCCCGGTCGCCCAATACATGAGCCTCGCCCGCACCGAGGACTCCTTTGGCCGTCTCGTTTCCTTTTCCTCACCTGCCAAAGGCCGCGCGCTCTACGCCAGGAAATCCACCAAACTCAGTAATCCCGAGTTCAAGAATCTCGACTATCAGGGCGGTGACATCAACACCTCGATCATCAAGACCGTGTTAGGCCGCACCATCATGGTGCAGTGGGACGAAACCTCGCCGCGTCCGTATTCGCGGCTCAACCTGATCCAAGGCACCAAGGGGACCCTCGCCGGATTCCCTAACCGCATGGCCATCGAAGGCTACGGCAAGTCCTATCACGAATGGGCGGAAGGTGCGGCCTGGGAGGAAGTCGCCGC
Source organism: Verrucomicrobiota bacterium (assembly GCA_026397695.1). Taxonomy (GTDB): domain Bacteria; phylum Verrucomicrobiota; class Verrucomicrobiia; order Verrucomicrobiales; family Akkermansiaceae; genus Luteolibacter. Next base: position 3,318 of record JAPLUJ010000720.1, read on the forward strand.
CAAATACGAGCACCCGCTCATCAAGCGCATGGGCGAACTCGCAAAAAAAATGGGCGGCCATGGCGGCATGGATTTCCTGATGCTCTTCCGCATCATCGAGTGCCTGCAACAGGCCGAACCGTTAGACCAGAATGTCTATGAAGGCTGCTTCTGGTCCGCCGTCGGCCCGCTCAGCGAGAAATCCGTCAAGGAAGATGGCATGCCGCAGGCATTCCCGGATTTCACCCGCGGTGGCTGGAAATCCACCAAACCCCTCGGCATCATCGCATAGCAGTTCAACATGCAACACGACCTTCGCTCCATCGCGCGCCAGTTCCAAATCCACGGGGGATTCCAAACGGCCGCACCCTACGGCAGCGGTCACATCAACGACACCTATTTCAAGGTGCATCGCGACGGTCACAACCTTGACCGCTGCCGCACCCAGTTCAAACTGCTCGAGTCCATCGAGCGGCAGCAAGCCGCCATGCGGCAACTCGTGGCAAGCCTTGGCGCATGATGATGGCACACAGAGAATGTGTTTCTAACATATTCACCATGACCACCGGCACGCCCGCAGCCAATCTGCAACTGCTTTGCGAACCGCTGGCCTAACTGGAGCGCTTGCTGGTCATCTACCCAGGTTCCCGTGTCTATCAAATCAACGAATGCAGCCACGCCCTGCCGCTGCGCCTCCTCCACGACCCGGAATCCCGCAGGTTTCTGCTCTAGGATCCCAAATTTCCAATCATCAACAGGCGACAGACATCCGCCTCCCCCGAATGTGGGGATGGACTCCTTCTGCAATTCCGTGCAAATTGCTTTTGTCTATACAGCCATCAAATCATCTCCTAACGATTTCTCGGAAACACGCGTGTAGCGGGAAACGAACGTCGCGACCCCATGAACGCCCCGACCCCAATAACCCTCAAGACCCTGAAAAACCGTGGCTTTTCCCTGGTGATCACGCTCTCGCTGATGAGTGATCCCGCCA
>JAPLUJ010000084.1 GCA_026397695.1 Verrucomicrobiota bacterium
CAAAGGCATCCCCTGAATCCATGCGCGTCCCACAGTGAACGACCCCCTGCCAGATCTGACCAAACTGTTCTAAGACAATGACACCAGACTACACAGAGCAGATAACCGAATTCTGGCCGACGATCATGCAGGCATGGGACGAGCACGGCGAGAAACACCCAGTCATTGAATGCGACGTGGTCAATCGGAAGGTGATGGCCATGCCTGCAGAGGAGTATATCAACGGACTGACAGACCGAACACGCAAGGCGACACGCCGCCTTTACGAAAAGATAACCACCGAAGGCGGGATGATGGTTTTCATCCGCGATAGCAAGAAGCAGATCCTGCAGTCGCATCTGTTCACCCTTGGCGACGCGCCATAATACCAAAGGCTCAAACAAATCCCTCCTGCCGACGGGCACTAGCTACGCACCCCCCCCAAAAAAAAACGCCTTGCAATAACCCGTCAACTGGGCTAGACGATTGGCAGAAATGAAGACCATAACTCACCCCTAACATCCGATTCCATCCCGATGAACGAACCTTATTCAGCAATCGCACCCATGGAACCGGCACCCATGCCTTACAAGGACCGATCCGGCGGTCTGGTTGCCTTCGGCGTCATGACCCTGTTGAAAGTGAACCGTCTCATCCCAGCCTGTCGCAGGGATCCGCATGCCGGCCCTTGACATCTGGGCCGTAGAGCTGTATTTACGCGCCATGAAGACCACCATCGAACTCCCTGACGCGATCATCCATCAGGCCAAGGTCCTTGCGGCGGAACGTCGCACGTCGTTGCGCGAATTGGTCTTGCAAGGTTTGGAACACGTGCTGGAAGAGAAGCAAACGCAGGCGCGGGACCGGGCCAAGCGGTTGTTCGCGGCCATGGACCGCCTCCCTGTGATTGCCGCCAAGGATCGTTTGAGCCGATCACAAGCCCATGCACGCTGACATCTTCCTGGATACGAATATCCTATTGGGATGGCGCGATCATCGCCGCAGCCGCGGAACTCGGTTGTCACACGGTTTATTCCGAGGATCTCAACCACGGCCAAACCTACAACGGAGTGCGGGTGATCAATCCTTTTCTTGAGTGATTCCAGCTCATCACCCGCCAGCGCCCCTATTCTAACATATATATCCTTGCTTGCCACGATCTGATAAAGATTACTCATCCCGCGTCCCCAGCCATGAACCGATACCTTTCTCTAACGTATCTCTCCCTCCTCGCTGGCGCATGCCTGGTCGCCGGCATGCCGCTGAGGGCTGCGGACCTGCTGCAGCTTGGCGAGCGTTATACGCGCAACCAGGTGTCCAGCGAAACGAATCTGCCGGACACGGTGGATCCCGCCACCGGTACGGGCATCAAGTGGACGGCCAAGCTCGGCTCACAAAGCTACTCCACACCTGTGATCTCGAAGGGCCGGGTTTTTGTCGGCACTAACAATGATACGCCGCGCGACCCGCGCCACAAGGGCGACTGCGGCGTCTTCTACTGCCTGGAAGAAAAATCCGGCAAGTTCCTGTGGCAGCTTGTCGCTCCCAGAATCACCGGCGATCCCTATCTGGATTGGCCCAAGGTCGGCATCGCATCGCCTGCGACCATCGAGGATGATCGCGTCTATCTGCTCACCAACCGCGTCGAGGTCGTCTGCCTCGACGTCCATGGCATGGCTAACGGAAATGACGGGCCGTTCACGGACGAATCCCGTCACCAGACGCCGCAAGGCGCGGATCCCATCCCCGTCGGCCCGACCGATGCCGACATCCTGTGGGTGACCGACCTGCGCGCCGAAGCGGGCATCTGGCCCCACGACACCTCCTATGGCAACCCGCTTATTCATGGCGGCTTTATCTATCTGAATTCTAACAATGGCGTGGACAACACGCACCGGACGATCCGCAAGCCGGATGCACCCAGCCTGATCGTGCTCGACAAAAAAACCGGCCGCATCGTCGCCAAGGACGATGAGCACATCGGCCCTAACATCTTTCACAACACTTATTCCTCGCCCGCGCTGGGCACCGTCAACGGCCGCACACTGGTTTGTTTCGGCGGCGGCGATGGCATGCTCTATGCCTTCGAGGCACTCGCCGAAATGCCGCCCCCCGGCACCGTCGTCAACCTCAAGCGCGTCTGGAAATTCGACCCCGACCCGGGCGCACCCAAGGATGACATCCACAGCTATAGCGGCAATCGCAAGATCTCGCCCTCCACCATCATGAGCCCGCCGGTATTCCTCGGCAACCGGATCTACGTCACCGTCGGCGGCGACCTGTGGTGGGGCAAATACCAGGCATGGCTCAAATGTGTCGCCGTAGATCTAACCGGAGACACCACCGCCACCGCCGGTCTCTGGTCCTACCCGCTCAAGCACAGTTGCTCGACCCCCGCAGTGGCCGGAGCGCTGACCTTCGTCGCCGACACCGGCAACAAAACCCTCAACTGCGTTGAAACCGCCACCGGCAAGGAACTCTGGACCCACCCGGTCAAGGGCGCAATCTGGTCCAGCCCGTTCGTCGCCGATGGCAAACTCTACTTCGGAACACGCCGCGGAACATTCTATATCTTCGCCGCCAGCCGCGCCAAGAAACTCCTGTGCGAAACCACCTTGGACAATGCTATCTCCGCCCCTCTAACCGCCGCCAACGGCGTGCTCTACGTCGTCACCGACGAAACCCTCTACGCCCTGGCCAAACCCTGATGCTAACATACAAACGGAGCGCGGCCGTCCCGGCTGCGTCGGCAGGCACCCGTCCCGGGTGCCGGGTGGTGATCCGGGTTTCAACGTTTAACACCTACCCGGCCACTCCAATTCCTCAGGCTGGCACGAAGCGCAGTTCCACCTTCCTGCCAAGGGCGGCCGCGGCTTTCCCGAGACTGGCCACGGTGAGAGAGGGATTCAGGGGATCGAGCAGTCGGTCCAACGATGCCCGGCTGGTTTTCATGCGGATGGCAAGCTGAGTCTTGGTGACCTGCTCCTGCTCAAGAATCTGCTGGAGCTGGAGTGCCACCACACGTTTCAGGGCGAGCACTTCCACTTCTTGAAGGAGCCCTTCTTCGGCAAGGAAATCCCGGAAGTCACTTCCGCGGTGGGCGTTTTGAGACGTTTTTGTTTTCATGGATTGGGTCGGTTGATAGGATGCAGAGAGACTGCCGTTTACGAGCGAGGTCCAGCTCCTGTTTGGGAGTCGTTCGGGACTTCTTAATGATTCCGTGGAGGAGAATGATGTCCTCTCGGATGACGATGAAAAACACCCGCGCGATGCGCGCCCCAAGAGAAGAACGCACTTCCCACAGCCCGCCGCCCAGTGAATCCACCAAGGGCTTGCCCACGGGCCAAATCCATTGGACGGCGAGGATGTCGGCACCAATCGTTTTCTTTTCGTCGCGAGACAGTGTAAGAAGCCATTCCCGGACCGGCTCATTCCCAGCATCCGTCTGGAAGAACAAAACGCGCAGCGGGCGAGGGGCGGGCGTGGCCATGGCGGGAATGTATCAAAAAAGATACCCTCGTCAAGTTAAAACATTCTGCGCCTTGCCGCACAATGCGACCGCAGCACAGGCCGCCGAACTGACTCCCGCCCGCTTCGCCGCCGCCATCCGCTCCGATGCCAGCAAGCCGCCTGACCAACCCCCGCCAACAAAATCCAGGCTCTGGCCATGGGGATGATTTCAAGACGCTTGCGAACTAACGGAGCAACTCGTCAAAATCCTAGGGAGCGTCCGCCGAATGCTTGTTAGTCGGGACTGGTTCCTTACACACTGCCCCCCGTCTACGG
>JAPLUJ010000680.1:0-6273 GCA_026397695.1 Verrucomicrobiota bacterium
CCTTCCGAATCGCGGTCGAGCCGCCCGACATGGTGGAGCGAGCGCAGCGATTCGGGCAGCAACGCGTAAATCGTCTCGCGGCCAAGTTCGTCCTGGCGGGTGCAGACGTAGCCGCGGGGTTTGTGAAAGGCGACGATGGTCGCCTCGCGCGGCGTCACCCGTTTGCCATCGACGCGGACGTGGTCGCCCACGGCGATATTAGCGCCCAGTTGGAGACACGGGCTGCCGTTCACTTCCACCCGGCCCGCCTTGATGAGTTGGTCGCACTTGCGGCGGGATCCCACGGCGCAGGAGGCGAGGTATTTGTTGATGCGGGTGCCGTCTTTCATGGCGCTGGGGCGGAATGCCTAAGGCGCGAAACCGTGTGGGTTGCGCGCGTGGAAAGGAAATCCAACCCGGAAATCAACCCTCGTGTTTGGTCTTCGGAAGGCCCACGGGTGAGCGGCCGGCTTGCCATTCACCGCGCTCCCGGAGCAGTTTGACTCGCTCGAAACGCTTGAGAACGGAACGCTTGCCACCTACCGTGGCGCTGGATTTGAGACTGTTATGCTTGGACATCGCCTGAGGTGGTTTAAAATCGCGGGAGGCGGAGACTAGAAGCATCCCGCGTCCATGGCAACCCGAAAATCGGGAAACTTTTGTTGGAGTAGCGCTGCCGCTTGATCGGCTGTGACGCCTTCGTGAAAATCATCGTTGACCATGCACACCGGCGCGGTCCCGCAAGAGGCCAAACATTCAGCGAATTCCACCGAGAAGGTTCCGCAGGGCGAGACGGCTATCGGATGGTGGTGCGCATCACATTGCGCACGGTCGATGCCGGTGAGTTCGCACAGGCGTGCCATCAGTTCGTAGGATCCGCCCATCGCACAGGACAGCGTGCGACAAACGCGGATGTGGAATTTCCCCGGTGCCGACTGCCGGAACCCGGGGTAAAACGACACGACCTCGAGTACCTGAATCAACTCGAGATCCAACTTTTCGGCGACCCACCGGATCGCCGGCGCGGAAATAAAACCGAACTTCTGCTGGACAAGGTGGAGCAGCGGCAGCATGGCGGAGCGCTTGCTCGCCGGATAATGGGCGAGACTCGCGGCAGCCTCGGCCTCCAACCCGGGCGTGACTTCAAACGGCGGGAAAAACTTCGTGCCGGGTGTCTCGGGCGAGGCGGTTTGTTCTGTGAGCAGGGAATGGGACATCGGGGAATGGAGAGAAGTGTATTTTGCGGCAAGAAAAATCCCATCATCGGTCGCACTCGCCCATGACGAAATCGAGCGAGCCGAGGATGGCCGGGATGTCCGAGACCATGTGCCCCGGCAGCAAGCGCGAGACGATGGACAGGTTGCAGAACGAGGGGCTGCGGATCTTCAAGCGGTAGGGCACTCCCCCACCCTTCGAGTGAATGTAGAAACCCAGCTCGCCCTTAGGGTTTTCCGCCGCGAAATAGACCTCGCCCGCGGGGGCGTCAATGCCCTGCGTGGCAACGATGAAATGATGGATGAGCTCCTCCATCGACATCATCACCTTTTCCTTGTCAGGCAGCATGCCCTTCGCCTCCGCCAGATTGATGGGACCGGATGGCATGGTGTCAATCACCTGGCGGCAGATGCGGATCGCCTGGCGGATTTCCTCCTTGCGGATCTGATAGCGCGCGTAACAATCGCCCTCGTCCGCGACCGCCACATCAAACTGATAGTTCCCGTACCCCAGATAGGGACGATCCTTGCGCAGGTCACGCGCCACGCCGGAACCGCGCAGGTTCGGGCCGGTGAGCCCCCAGGCAATCGCGGATTCGCGGGTGATCACACCCACGTCGATCATGCGGCCAAGGAAGATTTTGTTGTTGTCTAGCAGCTTGGAAATTTCCCCGAGGGCGACCTCGCACTCGTCGAGGAATTTGCGCACGGCAGCATCGAAGCCGGGCGGCATGTCGCGGAGTTGCCCGCCGACGCGGGTATAGGCGGTGGTGAAGCGCGCGCCGGTGAGTTGCTCGCACAGGTTGTGCACCTTCTCGCGCTCGGTCATGGTGTAGAGGAAAACCGTCATCGCGCCGACATCCATCGCGCACACGCCGACTCCCAACATGTGGGAGGAAATGCGCGCGAGCTCGCAACACAGGACGCGCAACGCCTGACCGCGCGGCGGCAACGTCCAGCCCATGAGTTTTTCCACCGCACAGGCATAAGCCACGTTGTTGGCAAGTGGCGCAAGGTAGTCTAACCGATCCGTGTAAGGCACGAACTGGTTGTAATGCATGTTCTCGGCGATCTTCTCGTCGCCGCGGTGCAGGAACCCGACGTCGGGATCCGCCTTGCGGACGACCTCGCCCTCCAATTCGAGCACCAGCCGCAGCACACCGTGGGTCGCCGGGTGAGATGGCCCCATGTTGAGGACCATGCGCTCGCCGACCAAATCGTCGGTGCCGGCCTGATAGGGCTCAGCCGTGCGGGCGGCCCGGTCGATGGGATCGTGAGCCTCGATTGCAATAGTGGATTTGCTCATGCCGGTGGCACCTGAATAAGCACCGAATCTCACGCGCTGCGCAAGGGGTTAGTTAATATATTACTGGCTGCCCCGGCCGTAGCGTTCAAGGAATTGCCGGAGCAGACCGTCCACACGATCCGTGTCCAAGACCTCGGATGGTTTTTCGGCAGACTGGGGGGGAACCGCCAGCGCGGCCTCCTCAGGCACCACCGGAGGGGTCACGGACGCAGGCTCCGGGGTGTCTGCGCGAGGCTCGTTCACGGCTGCGGCATGGATTGCCGTATCCATTGCAACTTCAGGTGGCGGAGGTGGCGGAGGTGGCGGAGGTGGCGCGGGGATTTCACCCGGTGACGATTCCAGCGCATGGGATACCAGCGGCGCATCCATGGCCGACGCACGCAACCATGCAACCCCGGCGGCACGAATCAGCCCGCGGGCGTAAGTTCCCGCTGCGGCGCGATCAACATGTGCTAGCAGCCGCGTTCCCAACCCGGGCACGCGGGATTCCAGCAACGCCAGCATTTCGTTCTCGGTCAGCGGGTTGAGTTCTATCACAACCTCCGAAAGACGGTCGCTCAGCCCGTCGCTGAGACGCGGCAGAAACGCGTTCTGCCAGATGTCCTGGTTGAGGGAGAGAATGACGTCGAGCCGCGCCACCGACTGGCGCAGCGCCCCGATGAATGCCGCCAGTTTGAGGGCGGCGGTTTCATCCGCGGCAAATCCTTCGAGATTGTCGGCCACCAGCACCACGCGCGTCACCAGGGCTAACAGACTGAGCAATGCCTCCAACCGCTCCAGCAACTCTCCATCCCCGGGATGCCGCCCGTGAACCGCGTCTGACAAGATCCGATGGCGCATGGAATTTTCCACCGGAGCGGCCACAAATTGGAACAACGCCTCGACCCAGAACGCCACTTCACGGATCGGCAGATCGCAGCGGTGCGCCAACTCCACGCTGAACCGTTGGCCTAACACCTCGAAGTTTTCGCGCGCCCAATGGGCGGTGACGGCATTCGGATGATGGAAGTCAAAGATCTCGATCGGCCGTGTGCGCAACGCCGTAAGCGCCTCATCGCAATCCTGGCAAGGCACCTCACCGGTACTCACCAACGGTTGTAACGCCAAGGCAAACAGCCGGCGCCCCACCATATCCATAACACATAGCCCGCTCGAACCTGGCAAGGGACGCAATAAACGACACAACGCGTCGTCAAGCACCGTGGTCGCTTCAATCTTACTGCCATGGGCCGCATGCAACGGAATGAACTCGTGACTCGCCCCGAGGTGGTGCTGAATGCGCGAAAGCAAATGCGTTTTCCCGTGGCCCGCCCGCGGCGCGCGCAACATAATACACCGCCCGGGTTGCTCCACCGGAACCGCGAGAATATCGTGGAGAATCTCATAGGCTTGGCGGTTCACCGCGTCCGCATGCGCAATGGGAAGGTGCCCGAGAGATTCAAACAGGGATTGGAACGGATGCTCGTTAGACATGGCGTGCAGCGTGCGCTTCGAACCAAGAGTGGCGGCCTTTTCCCGCTTGCACAAGAACAGAGGGAAAAAAACGTGTTGCGGGATTTTCTCCAGAGGCTGCGCCTAAAACGACCAGATCAGCGGAATCAGCAGGCAACCGGTGATCCAGCAAATCAGATCCAGCGGAATGCCGACGCGCAGGAAGTCGCTGAACCGGTAGCCGCCCGGGCCATAGACCATCATGTGCGTCTGATAGCCCATCGGCAGGGCGAAGGCGGTGGAAGCGGCCACCGTCACGGCCATGATGAATGGTCGTGCATTCACGCCGAGTTCGCCGGCCAAAGTCACCACGATCGGGATCATCATCACGGCGGTGGCATTGTTGGACAGCACTTCGGTGATCAGGAGCGTAAGTAAAAACACCAGCCACAGCATCACCAACGGCAGATTTTCCCGCGGCACCAGATTTTCCGTTAGATCAACCATGCCGTGTGCCAGCCATTCGGCGGTGCCGGTGTTTTGCATGGCTAGCCCGAGCCCGAGCAACCCGTAAAGCATCAGCAGCACCTGCCAATCAATGCTGGCATACGCCTCGCGCGGCGTCACCACCCGCAACCATAACAAAGCCAGCGCGCCGACCAGCGCCGCATAGTGGATCGGGATGGCCGGCACCCACGGATAGATGCGGTGGAAATAATCCGTGAGCGTGGCTGTCAGCACCACGCCGACCAGCGAGGACCAGGCCAGAATCACATGGTAGGGACGATGATGGCGCGCTTGCTCCGGCGTGGGTTCGTCCGGCATGTCGGTCATCACGAAATCACGGCTGGCCTCGAGCGCCTCAAGGTTGTGGTGTGCAGTGATGACCAGCAGCGTGTCACCGGTTTCAAGCGACAGCTCGGCGAGGCGGCCGGTGATGTTCTCGCCGTTGCGATGCACGGCGAGAACCACGCTGTTATAGCGCTGGCGGAAATCCGCGTCGGCCAGGGTGAAATTGGTTAGCGAGGACTCGTCGCGGATGACCAGTTCGGTGACAATGCCACGCACCGTGGAGAGCACCTCCGCACCGATCCTGGCGAACAAGGCGTCGGGCTTCGCGGCCCCGCCACGACGACGGTGCAGCGCGATCAGAAAGCGGTCGTTGGTTTCCACCCGGATCGAGGACAAGGGCAGCATCACGCGGGCGCCGTTGCGGCGGACTTCCATGATGTGGATGCCATCCGCCAGGTTGGCCAGCGGGGTCTCGGCAAACGCTTTGCCAATCAGGGGCGAATTGCGGCCGATCAGCAGGTGATAGAGCGGTGTGGCGCGATGGTCGATATCCAGACTGCCGGTGATCGATGAACGCGCTGGAATGAGCTTCGGCCCGCAAATCGTCAAATAGGCAATGCCGGCAAGCGCCAGCGGAATTCCCAACGGCGTCAGCTCGAACATCGACATCGGTGCCACATGCAGATCGCGCAGCGCGCCGTTGACTAACAGGTTGGTAGAGGTGCCGATGAGCGTGCAGCACCCCCCCAGAATAGACGCGTAGGAAAGCGGCATCAACAGACGCGACGCCGGAATATCCTTGGATCGCGCAAAGCCGAGGGTCACCGGCAACAAAATCGCCACGATCGCCGTGTTGTTCATCCACGCGCTGAAAAACACGGTCACACAGGAAAACGCCAGAATCGCCCAGCGCGTGTTGCCGGATAGCCGGTCGCGCAGGACGCGCCCGATGTGATCAACCGCACCGGAATGTTCCAACGCACCACCGATGACAAACAACGCGGCTATCGTCAGCGGCGCCTCGTTCTTGAACACCTCCGTCATCTTCACGGGATCCACCAATCCGAGCGCCACCACCAGACACAAAATCGACAGCGCGAGCACGTCCGGCGCGGCCCATTCGCGGATGAACGCGACCAGCGTCAGCGCGATGACCAGCAGCGTGAGGAAAATCTGAGGCGTCATGGGGAAACCGCCCGTACGGGTGGCGGCTCCTCCCATGAACCGCCTGCCGCCCTTTGGCAAGCCCGGGATGAAAAAACGACCCCGCAGGGATCCCCAATCCCAAATCCCAAATCCCAAATCTCAAATCTCAATTGGAAGCGCGCCACGCTCAGCGGGCGTGTTTCCCTGCTGGGGCCGCCTGCTCCGCCGCGTCGCCCGCGTGCTCATGGAGCTGCTTGGTGCCGTTTGGGCCTTCGAATTCATGGCGTTCACAGGAAACACCCGCCACCGCCACCACCCATATCCACAGCAAAATCAGTTTCATCGCGCCCATGCATACCCTATCCCCCCGGAAACACAAGCCCCAGGCGCAGTGCAAGGTGCACA
>JAPLUJ010000680.1:6286-8425 GCA_026397695.1 Verrucomicrobiota bacterium
GTCCCTTTATTTTGAGAAATTCGAACCGCAGATGGACGCAGATGAACACAGATAAAATCAAAAATCTCTCTTCATCTGCGTCTATCTGCGTTCATCTGCGGTTAAAACCCTCTTCACCCCTGAACACGGCCAGATGGAGAGCATTACGGAATTCGAGTTCCCCGAGATGGGATAGACGGACGGAAGCAGTCTGCCTACCCATCAGCGCGGCGGCGCGGGCACTGGTGCTTTGCTCTTTGTAGAGGGTGACGATGAACCCCGTATCGGCGAAGGCACTCATCGGTCACCCCGGTCGTAGTCCACCACGAAGGAAAGTCCCTTGCCGGGCTTCTGATTGGGAAAGTTTTCCCGGATGCGGGCGTGGAAATCCGGCTTTGCAACATGCCGTATAGCTGGCGGGGGGGATGGGCGCAAGCTGTGCGAATGGCTGTGCGAATGGCTTGCCCGAGCGGGTGATTTCCACACACTCTCCCTCTTCGATCCAGCGGGCCACCCGGCGGAGTCTTTCAGCCCTCGGCAGCGGCAAGCTCGAATGGCCATCTTTGCCGCCGCCGTCAAGCGCCTGCCAATAATGCGTCAAAAAATAATTATTGCACTATTCGCGAAAACGCGAATAGTTACGCCATGCAGCGCAGCAAGAAAGCGATTTCACCATCAACGGATAAGCCGGCGAAGTCGGCACTCAAGCGCCAGGCCGAAGTATTCAAGGCGCTCGGGCATCCCGGGCGCATGGCGATTGTCCATGCTTTGGGCAATGGCGAGGTGTGTGCCTGCGAGTTGGCCACGGTGGCCGGGTGTGCGCCTTCGACCACCTCGCGCCATCTGACGGTGCTACGGCATGCCGGACTGATCGCCGACGAGCGGCGCGGCCAGCAGATTTTCTATCGGCTCACGTGCCCCTGCGTGCTCACCTTTGCCGAGTGCATCAACCGGGTTGATGCCGGGGAGAAGGTGCAAACCATGCGTGTCGCGTGTTGTGCGTGAGAGCGAAGACCAGAAACCAGAGACCAGAAACCAGAATGCAGTTTGAGCGTTAGCGAACTCGGAAAAACCGGCGAACCGAGCGAGATAGATGGCCATAGGCCACCCGGAGGGTGCGAGCGGCGGAGAGCATCAACCCCTAACTGGCATGGCCGCAGGCAAACCATAAATTAGAAATCATGAACATACTCGTCATTGGCCCCGGTTGCCAGAAATGCAAGTTGCTGGCGGAGCACACCGAACAAGCGGTAGCGGAACTCGGTATTGTCGCTGAAATCACCAAGGTCACCGACCTCAAGCAAATCATGGCGTTGGGCGTGATGATGACGCCCGCGCTGGCCGTCAACGGCACCATCAAGGTGGCGGGCCGCGTGCCGTCGTTAGAGGAGATCAAGAAGTTGCTCGTCTGAAACGGCGAGCGCTCCCGCGAGTCAATGACTACCCATGAGTGCGCCACAATATAACGCTGAAGTTGCCGTCCTCGGCGGCGGGCTATTTCAGTCGATCCATGTTCATTCTCGCTAACCAAAATACACATTATGACCGAATATCTCGAAACCACGGTGGACAAATTCACATTCCGAGTCGCGAAAGACCGGTTCTACACGGCGCAGGGAGCCTGGGCTTTCTGGATGAAGCCGGAAGCTCCTAACAGAATCCGCATCGGCCTCACCGACTACCTCCAGAAGCGCAGCGGTGATGTCGCCTTCGCCACGGTTCAACCTGTGGGAACAAAATTGGAAGAGGGGGATAGCATTGCGGAAATCGAAACCATCAAGACAATGTTAGAGCTGCCGTCACCGGTCAGCGGAACGGTGGTGGAGGTGAACCCGGCGTTGGCGATGACCCCCGAAGTTATCAACGAGGATCCTTATGGTGACGGCTGGCTGGCGGTAATAGAAACGACGGACTGGGACGTGGAACGCATGACGTTGCTTGAACCGGACGCCTATTTCTCGGCCATGCAGACCGAGGCACACGAGGAGTTGAAAAAGCAATGAATACCGACAAAAGACGCGTGGTTGTCGTGCCGTGCAGCGGCATCGGAAAACCGTTTGGCACAGTGAGTCGTGAGGCTGCGTACGACTTATGTGATGATTTGCGGCCCGGGAGCACACGGTTGGTGGCATTGGCCAAGCTCGTGCTGGGTGATCCCGA
>JAPLUJ010000128.1 GCA_026397695.1 Verrucomicrobiota bacterium
CGCCCTCATCTTCTACCTCTTCAGCACCTTCCACCTCTGAAAACCTCAACCCGCTCGCCCCTCACTTCCTCGTTTACATCCTCGACGACGGCACCGCCCGGTTTTCATTCGTCCAGCCAAAGGAAACGCTCCTCCTCCTGCGCGGCCTGGCCGGCGGTCACCCCGCTGCCTTCGAGAAACTCTGTGACCTGTTCGACACCCGCACCCAATGCGGCACGGACATGAGCCATTATGATGTCCTCGCGACGAGCGCCCTCGCTTCCATCGAACGCACCTTCCAGAAACGCGCCGCCACATCGCTGCTCTCCAGCCGCGGCGGCCTGCTGCCCACCCTCGCAGAAACTCCCAAAGCCGACGACGGGGATTGGGAACTCGTCACTTGGCTCGCCGTGCTCGATTCGAAGACCTGAAACTCAAATCCCCGATTTTATTGTTCACCTCTGGCAAACATTCGTTCACAAATAGCGAACAATGAACACGCTCTCCGATCTCTTTCCCAAGACCCGGGCGGAAATCCTCCGGCTGCTCTTCGAGACTGGCGATCAGGAAATCCACCTCCGCGATCTGGCCCGCCTGGCCAAGCTCAGTCCGGCGTCTCTTCAGAAAGAACTGACCGCCCTTTCGGCCAAGGAACTCGTCATCGCACGCCGCGATGGCAACCGGCTCTACTTCCGCGCCAATACCTCCCACCCGCTCTATCCGGAACTCCATGGCCTCGTCATCAAGACCGCCGGTATCGCTACGGAACTCCGCCGCGCCCTGCTCCCAGTCGAGGGCATCGAGCTCGCCCTGATTTTCGGTTCCACCGCCTCCGGTGCTGCGGGTGGCGGGAGTGACGTCGATCTTCTCGTTCTCGGCAGCGCCGGCCTGCGGAAAATCAGCCCCGCGCTTCGTGGCGTCTCCGAATCCCTCGGCCGCGAAATCAGTCCTGTCTGCCTCACCCCGGCCGAATGGCGGGAAAAACTCCGCCACGGCGATGCCTTCGCGTCCCGGGTTTCTAACGAACCAAAACTCTGGTTGAAAGGAGGTCCCGATGCGCTTGCAGCAATGGGCGGCTAACGGTTGGCTCCGCCCTCATCAAACCAACAAACAGCAAGTCGCCGACCTCCTCGCCATCGTCGCACGCGACCTCGCCGACTCCCAAAGCAATCTCTCCCCGGACTGGCAATTCGGCATCGCCTACAATGCCGCCCTTAAGCTCTGCACCATCCTCCTCTATGCGGAAGGTTATCGCCCTGAGAAAAACCTCGCCCACTATCGCACACTACAGGCCCTGCCGCTGATCCTCGGCACCGCGCGTTCGAACGATGCCGACTACCTTGACGCCTGCCGCGCCAAGCGCAATACCGCGGAATATGACATTGTCGGCACCGTCAGCGCCTCAGAGGCTGCCGAACTCCGCGCGTTCGCCACAGAACTCCACGCCGATGTGATCGCGTGGCTCCGCCAGAACCACCCAACGCTGTCTCCAAAAATACCGTCTCACGGAAAAAGGCAGAAGGATGATTTATGAAGGATGAAGGAAATCCAGATCTCCGCGATGAAACCCACCAGCTTCTCGCTATTTTCACCACAATCTCCAAAAAGGCCAAATCCTCGCCTTCATAATTCATCCTTCATCCTTCAACCTTTTCTTCCCATGAACCGATTTGAATCCCAGCACACCGAATGGAAGGAGTCGTGGCGCGACGACCTCCTCCGCTGGGTCTGCGGGTTTGCCAATGCCGAAGGGGGGCGCTTGGAAATCGGACGTAACGACAAGGGTGAAATCGTCGGCCTGGCGAATGCGTCAAAACTGCTGGAAGACCTGCCTAACAAGATCCGCGATCTGTTGGGCATCCTCGTTGCGGTCAATCTCCACCATGCCGATGGCAAGGCATGGCTCGCCATCGAAGTGGACGCATATCAGGGCATCCAGCGCATCGAACGCTACCCGGTGCCTGACGTGGCACTCCGCGAAGCCATCCTGAACGCGCTCGTGCATCGGGATTACGCCGTCGGCGCACCCGTGCAGATCCGCGTTTATGAAGACCGCTTGAAGATTTGGAACCCAGCCGTCCTGCCGGAAGGCTGGACCTTGGAAAACCTGTTAGCGGATCATGCCTCCACCCCCTACAACCCGGCCTTATTTTCCATTACCGCCTCATGAAGCCGTCGTATGACCGTACCCCGTTCATTACCTGCCAATATCTCAAAGGAATCCCGACGGGCCGTGGTTTTGGCGGGTTCCCGCCGCTGGATGTATCGACCACCGGCAGCGGGTTTCATCAGGTGCTCCTGATCCTCGCGTTCATGTTTGCCCGCCCCTCCAGTCTGATTCTTCTCGATGAACCGGACGCCCACCTGCATGTACTCTTGCAGAAGCAGCTCTACGACATCCTGAGAAGCCTCTGCCACCGGCGGAAAGGTCAATTGGTCATCGCCACCCATGCGGAGGTGCTTATCGACACGACCAGTCCCCAACAGATTCTGTCATTCTATCGGGAGCCTCACCCATTGGCGGCGGAAGGCGACCGTGACCAGGTCCGCGAAGCCTTGAAGCGCGTCACATCATTGGAACTCCTGCTCGCCGAAGACGCGAAAGGAATATTGTATTTGGAAGGGAACACGGACTTCGACCTGCTCAAAGCGTGGGCGGAAATCCTCAACCCCGAACTCAGCCAATGGTTCAAATCGCTGCCGTTTTGGCACAACAACCAAGGCCGCAACCCGAAGGAAGCCAGGGCTCACTATTTCGCCTTGAAAGCTGTTAAGAAAGACCTCCAGGCGATTCTTCTCCTCGACGGGGATAATCGCGGCATGCCCGACCGTGAAATCAGTGGGGATGGATTGAGCATCCTGAGATGGGAGCGGTACGAGGCGGAGAGTTATCTGCTCCATCCGACAAGTATCGAACGTTACATCTCAAAGGAAAAGGGTGAGCTTTTCGCGCATCAGGCCTTGAACTTTTTGCGAGACCAAATGCCCCCGGCCTTCTTTAAGGATCCGTTACGCGAAAACGCGATCCTGCGCTCGGAGCCTGCGAGCAAAACGCTTCTGCCCCAGCTTTTGGAGGCGGCCGGCGTCACTGTCGCCAAGAGTGACTATTTCCTTATCGCAGCCCAAATGACCCCGGAGGAAATCCCCGTCGAGGTTTCCGAAAAACTCGATACGATCAAAGCCCTCGTCTGCCCATGACTGACAAAGGCACGCATGCAGGCTCCCATCAATTGATGAAACTCCAGCCACCTTCACGTACACCATGAAACCGAAACTCAGAATCCTTGACTTCTACACCCCGGCATCCACCGACGACGTGGCGACAGCGTTATCCCTCGTTCGCGACGCCCTGGGCGTGGAGCAGAAGCGCATCAACGGCGAGGGAGCCAAGGCCATGCAAAGCGGCGACTACGACACCGCGACTGCGGTTATCGAGTTCGCCAGGCGCCTTCTGGTGTTCAACAAGAAGGTGGAGGATCTGGTGGACGAATGGAACGGGTTGGAGAATCTCCGCGATGAGTCAAGCCCGGCGGTTCAGGAAATCGTCAGCAAACGGTTCTTCGGCAAAAAGATGAAGGGCGAGATCACACCGCACACCGACTTCTGCCCGTATATCCTGCAAGTGCTAGTGGAAATGGGCGGAGGGGGCAAAACCAAGGCCGTGCTCGACTGGGTTGGAGACCTGATGAAAGGCGTGCTTAAGCCACAGGATTACGAGTTTCTCAAGTCCGGGAAGACACAGGTCCGCTGGCGGAACTCCGCCCAATGGGCACGCAACACCATGGTCAACGTGGATGGACGCATGGCCGCGACTCCGACCGGCATCTGGGAAATATCCGACAAGGGCCGCAAGTGGCTGAAAGAAAATGAGGGCTCCAAATGAATACCCCACCGCGTCTCCTCGCAACACATGAACACCCGCTGCGCCAAGCCCTCGACCAACTCCAAACCCTCGACACCGTCCGCATCATCGAAGGCAATGCCTGAAGCACACCCTCGCACCCCCATGAGCGACCTGATTCCAGCACCCACCCCATCCGGCGGCGAATTCCTCTTTTACCAGTCGGACGACGGCCGCATCCGGTTGCAGGTGCGTCTGAAAGACGAAAGCGTGTGGCTGTCTTTGAACCAGATGGCCGACCTGTTTCAGCGTGACAAGTCCGTCATCTCGCGGCACATCAACAACGTTTTTGAGGAGGGGGAGTTGCTGCGGAATCGAGTTGTTGCAAATTATGCAACAACTGCCAGCGACGGCAAAATCTACCAAGTCGAGTTCTACAACCTCGACGTCATCATTTCAGTCGGCTACCGGGTGAAATCGCAGCGCGGCACGCAGTTCCGCATCTGGGCCACACAACGGCTGAGGGAATACATCGTCAAGGGCTTCACGATGGACGACGAGCGGCTCAAGCAGCGCGGCGGCGGCAATTACTTCGACTGGCTGGCAAGGCTGGATGATTTCCTGCGCCTGGGCGGGCGGGATATTCTCAAGAACGCCGGAAAGATTTCCCACGAGCAAGCGGTGCAGAAAGCGGAGTTGGAGTTTGAAAAATTCCACCGCACGCAACTTGCCTTGCCGTCGCAGGTGGAGAAGGACTTTGATGCAGCGGTGAAGGCATTGAAGAAATTGCCCGCGCCGGGACGAAAGAAAAAGCAGCCATGAAATTCCATACACCTGCGTACCCAAGCTCTCACCCCCGATGATTCCTCACTCTCGATTGCCTCACCTCCTGTGGCACAGTGTGGCCGGACTGCTTCTGTTAGGAACCGGATGTTCCATCGCCGCCGCTGACGCGCCTCCCGCGGCAGTCCGCATGTTGGACTTCCGCCATGCGCCGTCGCAATGGCAGACCGCCATCTGTCTGCCTGACGATCCGCGCAAATCGCTCGTCGATGAGAACGGCGCATTGCTCTATCATTATGGCAAAGGCGGCAACGAATTCGGAACGCGCGTCGCCGTGGAAGTGGCGCCTAACGCGGTCTGGCAAAAACAGGAACTCCTTTCGCCGCGCGTCCCGATCGTGCGAACCAGCCGTACGGCCGCCGGCCTGCACATCGTCGAGGAAGCATTCGCACTCACCGCGCGCGCCCAAGGCGTATCTCCGGAGCATGGCGACCCGCCGCGCGACGATGTGATCCTCGTGCGCATATCTAACACCGGCGCGGCAGGGCGGACCGTTAGGCCGCAGCTCATCGTGGACACGAAATTGCGGTTTCAATTCGCGGCCGCGCAGGATGTTGGAAATCGCGGAGGAGAAAAAATCGCGGCGCGTGATCCAACTCGAAGCGCTGACGATCGCGCCGGGAAAATCCGCGGATTTCTTCATGCTCTACAGCGGCGGCGGATCGACCGCAACGAGCCCGGCCACCGTCGCTCAGGCGCTAACAGCACGCGCGCAGGCGATCTCCTGGTGGGACAAGGCCGCGCTGCCGTATGGGCGCATCCAGATCCCCGATGCGGGCATCCAGGCGCTGGTGGATTCCTCGATCCGCAATATCTGGCAGGCCCGCGAAATCAACAATGGCATGACCTCGTTCCAAGTCGGCCCGACTTGTTATCGCGGGCTGTGGCTGATCGACGGCGCATTCTTGCTAGAAACGGCGACGATGCTCGGCGCGTGCGATCAAGCCCGCCAGGGAATCACCTGCGAACTCACCCACCAGAAGCCCGATGGCCGGATCGAGTTGCTGAATGATTTCTCCAAGGAAAACGGCATTGTCCTCTGGACCTGCGCCCGCCACGCGCAACTCACACAGGACAAGGCATGGCTCGAAGCGGTCTGGCCAAAACTGCAAAAAATCGCGGAGTATATCCGCACGCTCCGCCGACAGACACTGCAAAACGACACGCCGCTCGACGACGGCCTGGTCCCGCCCGGCATGCCCGACGGCGGCATCGGCGGGGTGTTTGCCGAATACTCGAATCCCTGCTGGAATCTGTTAGGCCTGCGCGCATTCATCGAAGCCGCACGCTGGCTCGGCAAATCCGCCGAGGCGGCGGTCTGGCAGAACGAATACGACGACTTCATGGCCGCCTTTCGCAAGGCCGCCGCGCGCGACCTGCGCAAAGACTCTAACGGGAATATCTATCTGCCGGTGCTGATGGGCGAGGCCGGCGCCCGTGAACTGCCGCAACGCGCGCAGTGGGGGTTCTGCCACGCGATCTATCCGGGGCAAATCTTCGACATTGCCGATCCGTTGGTGGCCGGCACCATGGCCATGCTCGCTGCCACCGAACGCCAAGGCATGGTGTATGGCACCGGCTGGGATGCCACCGGCATCTGGACTTATTTCGCTTCGTTTTACGGCCACGCCTGGTTGTGGCATGGCAACGGACGCAAGGCGGCCGATGCGCTCTACGCGTTCGCCAACCATGCCGCGCCAATCTTGACGTGGCGCGAGGAACAATCCCTAACCGGCGAAAAATTCCGGAAGGTCGGCGACATGCCCCATAACTGGGCCAGCGCGGAATTCATCCGCCTGACCGTGCATCTGTTGGCGCTGGACCGCGGCCATGAGTTGCACCTGTTAGAAGGCTTGCCGGCCGAATGGACCCGCCCGGACATGGTTACCCGCCTCGATCACATCGCCACCCCCTTCGGACCGCTGACGATAGAGTTGAAGATCGCCCCCGACGGCAAATCCGCCAACCTGCACGTCGAGCCCTTATCCGAGGCCTCATGCACACATATCGTCGTGCATGGCGGCACCTGGTCTAACAAACCAGGAAAAGACACCTTGTTGGAACTCGATCCCATGCGTCGCCACGACCGCGTGATTCCGCTCGAATAGGTGGCGGCCACCCTCCCATATTTATGCTTGACCCGGCCGCTCTGTTGGATTCTCATGATAGAGCAATCCGCATTCCACACCACCACATCATGAAAAAATATCTCACGGAATTCATCGGCACGTTTTTTCTCGTGCTCACCGTCGGCTGCACCGTTATCCCCGGAGCAGCCGGAGTCATTGCCCCGTTGGCCATCGGATCCGCCCTGATGATCATGGTCTATGCCGGCGGCCATGTGTCCGGCGGCCATTACAATCCCGGCGTCACCGTGGCGGTTTGGCTGCGCGGACGTTGCGCTGCCAAGGACGTCGCTCCCTACATCCTCTCCCAGGTCCTCGGTGCCCTGGCGGCGGCCACCGTCGTCGGTTTCCTCTACAAAACCGGCGAGCCCATGGTGATCCCATGCGTAACCAAAGCTCTTGTCGCCGAGTTGCTCTTCAGCTTCGCCCTCTGTTATGTCGTGCTCAACACCGCCACCGCCAAGGACACGGCTAACAACTCGTTTTACGGGCTGGCCATCGGCTTCACGGTCGTGGTCGGGGCCTTTGCCGTGGGCGGCGTCTCCGGCGGGGCCTTCAATTCAGCCGTGGCCATTGGTGCCGCCACCCTGCGGATGTTGAACTTCGCCGACATCTGGATTCATATCTCCGCCAACCTCGCCGGCGGTGCCGCCGCCGCCGCCGTGTTCAAATTCGCCAACCCCACCGACCCCTGAGCCGTTCCCAAGTCATCTAACCATCTAACTTGCATCGGGACATCCTGATGTCCGAGCGGACACCAGGACGTCCCGATGGTTTTTTTCAGGACGGAGCAATGAAGTGCAGGGGTGCCTTGGTTGCGAAGCGGCGTTGGAGGCGGGAGGGTGGCGGACGGGGAGGGTGGCGAACTGCGAGGGCAGAACGGCTTTCTGCCACGACTCTCTGCCATGGCTTGTCTTGCGTGAGTTGGCGAGTTAGTCCAACTTTGCCCGCGCGTCACCCATGACTCTCGACTCTCTGCCCCCATTTAGCGAAGCCGCCCCGGTGATTGTTTCCCTCATCATCATTGAGGGACTCCTGTCCGTGGACAACATCCTCGCGATCGCGGCGCTGGCCTCCCAATTGCCCGATCCGCAGAAAAAACGCGCGTTGCGGCTGGGCTTGGCCGGTGCCTATGTGTTCCGGGGTGTGGCATTGTTTTTCGTGGGCTTCATCATGGCCAATGCGTGGGTTAAGTTTCTCGGCGCCTTTTACCTCATCCACTTGATGGCCGAGCACTTCAGCGGGTTGTCCGCCCAAAAGGACAATCCATTGGAAACCGCAGCCCTCAAACCCCGCACTTTTTGGTCCACGGTCATAGCCATCCAGTTGATGGACTTAAGTTTGAGCGTGGACAATGTTGTCACTGCGGTGGCCATGAGTTCGGATATCCGGGTGGTCTGTCTGGGGGTGTGCCTCGGCCTGCTGACGTTGTGGATGTTTGCGACGTTGAGTTTGAACTGGTATTCCCGCAGTGCCGCAGTGCGCAAGTCGAGCGGACCGTTGTTGCGGGCGGCCAATAGGCCCATGGTGCTCTATGCGAAATTTTCCGCCTTGCTGATAGGATTTCTGTTATGGCCGATCAAGGCCCTCGCGTCGCTGGTCCGTTAGACCGGGCCCAGAACACAGGTTCAGATCATGCCCATGCCCTTGAGGATGGCGAGCATTATAGAGGCCGCCATCACCGAACCGATCTGGCCGCCGGTATTGGCACCCATGGCGTGCATCAGCAGGTGGTTCTGGTGGTTGTTGCGCAAGCCCTCGGTTTGGACAATGCGCGCCGCCATCGGATAGGCGGAGATGCCGGCCGCGCCGATCAACGGGTTCATTTTCCCGCCGGATAGCAAATACCAGATTTTTCCTAACAGCAGGCCGCCAACCGTGTCCACGACGATGGCCATGAGGCCCAGCGCGAAGACCAGCAGGGTTTGCGGTTGAAGGAATTGGGGGCCGGCCATGGTGCCGCCGATCGCCAGGCCGAGGAATAACGTGCTGATGTTGGCGATCTCGTTTTCGCTGGCCTTGGTGAGACGGCTGACCACGCCGCTGACCTTGAGGAAATTGCCCAGCATGATGGCGCCCATCAAAGGCAGGCCCTTGGGGGCGATGATGCCGGTGAGGACGGTGACCAGAATCGGAAAGAACACCAGCGCGTTGGCCGGCACGCGGAGTTTGCTGGGCGGCATCGGCGTGGCCCGTTCCTTGGCGGTGGTCATCAGGCGCATGATGGGCGGCTGGATGATCGGCACCAATGCCATGTATGAGTATGCCGCCACGGCCAGCGCGCCCACCATCGAGGGGTCGATCATCCCTTTGCCGGCAAACAGATTGGACACATAGATCACGGTGGGTCCGTCGCAGGCACCAATAGTGGCCACCGAAACCGCCAGGGCTTTGGGGAAACCCAGCGCGAGCGCCACCATCAGGGTGAGGAAGATCCCTAACTGGCCGGCGGCCCCGAAAAGGATCAGTCTGGGACGTTCCAGCAAGGGGGTGAAATCCGTCATCGCGCCGATGCCGATGAAGATGAGGAGCGGGAAAAGTTCGTTGCCGATGCCCATTTCAAAAAGCACACGCAGGAATCCTTCCTTATCCATCACATCGCTGAGAGGCAGGTTGGCCAGCAAACAACCGAATCCGATAGGTAATAGCAGCAGCGGCTCGACTCCCTTGCGGATGGCCAGCCAGAACATGCCCAGCGATGCCATCACCATCACAAGATTGGGAATGCCGGCGGGTGAGAAAAAGTATCTCGCACCCGCCCCGAGGGCTTCCAGCGCATTGAACAAAGCCTCACTCATGCGTGCCTCCTTTCGCGCGGGGTTGGCACAGGCGCG
>JAPLUJ010000405.1 GCA_026397695.1 Verrucomicrobiota bacterium
AGCCTGCCAAGGCCAAGGATTACATCGCGCTGTCCAAGTTCCTCCTTGATGCACGCCGCGACGGTGCCGAATACGACCAATCCCATCTGCCGCTCGTCCATCAATACGAGGCCGTCGGCCACGCGGTGCGCGCCGTCTATTGTTATACCGCCATGGCCGACATCGCGATGATCACCGGCGATGCCGATTACCGCAGCGCCACCCAGTCGATCTGGAGCAACATCGTCAACCGCAAATACTACGTCACCGGCGGTGTCGGCAGTGGCGAAACCTCGGAAGGTTTCGGCAAGGATTATTCCTTGCCTAACAATGCCTATTGCGAGTCGTGCTCCGGTTGTGGCGAGGTGTTCTTCCAACACCGCCTGCAAATGATCTGGCAGGACGCGCGCTACGCGGACTTGTGCGAGGAAACCCTCTACAACGCGGTGCTCGGCAGCGTCGACCTCGAAGGCGAAAACTTCACCTACACCAATCCGCTGGACTCATCCCATAAACGCTACCTGTGGCACGGTTGCCCGTGCTGCGTCGGCAACATCCCGCGCACCCTGCTCAGCCTGCCCACATGGATGTATAGCCGCGCTCCCGATGCACTCTACGTAAACCTCTATCTCGGCAGCAAGGTGACGCTTGACAAGCTCGGCGGCACCCCGGTGCAAATCGTGCAAACCACCGCATACCCGTGGCAAGGCCAGGTGGCCATCACCCTCAACCCGGCCAAACCCGCCACCTTCACCTTGAAACTCCGCCTCCCTAACCGCCAGACCAGCCCGCTCTATGCTAACAATCCGGAAGTCTCGGGCCTGACATCCTTCGCCGTCAACGGAACACCCGTGAAACCTGTCATCGAACATGGCTATGCGGTCGTCACCCGTGAGTGGAAGACCGGTGACAAAGTGGAACTCGACCTGCCGCTGCCGGTGCAACGCGTCACACCCAGTGACAAGATCGCCGCCACCTCCGGCCGCATCGCGCTGCGCCGTGGCCCGCTCGTTTACAACCTCGAAAGCGTCGATCAAAGTATCGACTCGGTGCTCGCCGCGGACTCGCCGCTCACCGCTGAATGGAATGCCGGAATGTTAGAAGGCGTGATGGTCGTCAAGGGTTCATTCAAGGATGGCAAACCGATGCTCGCCATCCCCAACTACGCACGCCTCAACCGCGGCGGACGCTCGCTCGTCTGGATCAAGGACCACTGACCCTCCTGCTGCAACCTGAAGATGAAATCACACCATTTCCCATCATGCGCCACGGCGCTGCTGTTAGCTGCGGGTTTTCATCCATCCCCTGCGGCGGATGTGACTTTCTTCGCCATTTCCGACATTCATTACGGCGCGGTATCGGGACCGAAGGATGGCAAGCCGAAAGTCACGTGCCCGGAGATTGACACCATCAACTCCTTGCCCGGCACGCCCTATCCGGCACCCTTCAAGGGCACGGTGGCGGTGCCGCGCGGCATCGTGATGCAGGGCGACCTGATCAATGATGGTGCCGTCGCCGAGAAATACCCGACGCAATGGGCGAACTACATCGCCGACTTCGGCGTCAATGGCGAGGGGCGCTGCAAGTTCCCGGTGTTCGAAGCCATCGGCAACCACGATGTGAACGAGAACCTGTTTGTCTTCAACAAAATCAAGGAACGCAACCTGACGCGGCTGCAGCTCAAATACATCGGCAATATATCACCTAACGGATATCATTATTCCTGGGATTGGGACGGCGTCCATTTCGTCAACGTGAACTTGTTCCCCGGCAATATCTGGCACGGCGAGGCCGATGCCTATGGCCCCGGACACAACCCGCTGTTAGCCCGCGATTTCCTCGTGGATGACCTGCGCAAAAACGTCGGCAATTCCGGCCGGCCGGTGGTGATCGTGCAACATTTCCGCCCGGTCGATGAGAATTGGTGGACCTTCAGCGCGGCGGACAAGTATTACAAGGTGCTGCAAGACTACAACGTGATCCTGATCCTGTGCGGACACCAGGGCGGCGGCGTCAATAATCTCTGGCGCGGCATCAACTGGGTCAGCGGCAACGGCGAACTCAACGTGTTCCATGTCACTCCCGACAACCAATTGCTCGCACTCAGCCACTCACGCAAAAACTGGGACAAGTCGATGCAGAAAAAAATCTTCTTTTCCTATGCCACGTCCGGCCTGCCCGCGGTGGTCAACAACGGCGACTGGGCATCTAACATCACGGCGGACCGCGCCACGCTCTCCGGGAAAATTGTCTATGAGGCGAAGTCCCCGACGGAGGTCACAATCTACTGGGGCACCACCGACGGCGGGACAGAGCCCGCGTCCTGGCAAAACTCCAAGAGTGTCTCAGCACAGAAAGCCGGCGCGGTGTTCACCACCGAAGTGGCAAAACTGAAACCGTGGGAAACCTATTACTACCGGTGCCGCGCATCCAATGCCAAAGGCGATGCCTGGGCCGCAACCGCTGCCTTTTTCACCACCGGCGGCATCCTCCCCGCCGGTTGGCAAACGGCATTCGTCGGCTATGAACAGCGCCCGGGCGGCGGTGCCAACCATGACAATGGCACCTTCACCGTGCGCGGCTCCGGCCGCGACATCGCCGAACGTGGCCAACCAATCGATAATTGCCAATACGCCTGTCAAACCCTCAATGGCGACGGCGAAATCAAGGCGCGCCTCGCCACCCTGATAGTGAAAACCCGCGAACCCAAGGCCGGCATCATGCTGCGCGAATCTCTAACCGACAATTCATGTAATGTCGCTCTGCTGCTCGACCCGCTCACCGGTGTCCGGCTGTCGTCCCGCCAGAAACCCGGCGGCAATAGCTCCATCGCCACTGATAACTCTATCAAAAAAGCCCCGTGCTGGCTCAAACTGGTCAGGAAAGCAAACACCTTCACCGGCTTTATGTCGGCCGACGGCACCACATGGACGCAAGTCGGCAAGGCGGTCACCCTCGACATGCCGCCGAAAATCCTCGCCGGACTGGCGGTAACCGCGGGCAATCGCGACGAATCCAA
>JAPLUJ010000591.1 GCA_026397695.1 Verrucomicrobiota bacterium
CCGGTCTGGATACCGTCATGCAGATGGGTGTCGTGCATGCCCTCCTGGTCACGCGCCGCAAAGCGCCGGACATGGTGGCGGGCATCTCAGTGGGCGCGATCACGGCGACGGCTCTGGGTGAGGTGCTCCAGGCCAACGCAGGTGTCAATGCGTCCACAGATGAGGACGAGGAGGTGCGGGTGGCGCGTTTCAGCGACCTTCTGGAAGCGTTCCGCAATGCGCCTTCCACGCTCCTCAAGGGCTTCTTCCCCGACCCTCTTGAAACGAACTCCGCGCGCGCACTCAAGCCTGTCGAACTGCCGCGGCATTTCAAGGAGGAGCGCGACAGCCGCGAAGAGTCCGTGGCCAGCCGTACTGGATTGATCCGGCTGTTCGATCATCTGCTCAAGGTGCGGGTCAGTGTGCAAGTGCTCACGCAATTGGTTAGGGCCCTGCTGGGGTGGAACGCCGCCGGGGCGATGAACCTGACGCAATGCTGGAGCACGCGTGGCTTGCTCCTGCTGCGGATTTGGTGGCTGGTCGCACGCAACGTCGTCTCGCTCAGCTTGCCGGTAAGCTTGGTCGCCAGGGTGGAATTGTGCGAGCTGCTAGGAATCAACGGGAAAGCCTACGCCGACGGGGTCGAGGCGGGTTACATCATCTTCAATCCATGGGCTTGGTTCCATTGGGCCTGGGATCGAAGCCTCTGGCTGCTGCTCGGATTGTTGCCTCTCCTGGCCGCACTGGCCACGGTTCCCGCACTGTTGCTTGTTGGTCTTTCGGCGTGCTCCGTCATCCATTTGCCACCGCAGTGGGCGATCACCGGATGGACCGGCCTGCGCATCGCGCTCATCATCGGGCTCGGACTATGCGCCTGGGCCTTCCTCTTGTCCAAGAAAAGCATTTTCAGCCATCTCCTCAAACACTATCATATCTTCCATGACCTCGGCGACTCATATGCACTCAAGGCGGTTCTCGTGCAGAACTTCGACCCGGCCTACTACGGGGACTTCAAGTTTGACGACAGTGTCCGCCGCGCGCTGAAGCACGAAAGCCCCTCGTCCGGTGGTGATGCGAACAAGAAACTGCTCAAGGCCTATGCGCATGACAAGCACCGCAAGAATGGCATGGTGGTGCTGCCGATTGCCGCCAACTTGGGCACCGGCAAACTCGAGGCGATGCCGCCGGAGACACCCGTGGTCGATGCGTTGATGTGCGCCTCGGCCGTCGTGCCGTTTTTCAGGGCGCAGTCGATCAAGAAAGACGGCACCTCGGCCATGTTCATTGATGGCAGCAATATGTCTAACGATCCTATCATGCCGGTGTTCGAGGAAGCTTGCAGAATTCTCACCCGGCAGCCCGCTGCGGGTTGCGATCGTCTGCGCATCATCTCGGCGCCTCCGCTGCCACTGGAACAGGAGAGTATGCCTGGGAGGAGCGAACCTTACACCGGGCTGATAGACGTGACGCTGCGCGCGCGCCAGTTGCGGCGCTTTCAAGACATGCTCCTCGACAAAAGCCTGCTAGACCGCGTCAACCGCGCGCTGGGCGGCAAACCCGCGACAGTCGGTGACGCGTCCGGACGCAAGGAGACATTTTTCCCGGCCAAGATCCGTCTGGTGGTGCCTGACCGAACGCATCACCTTGGCCTGCGCATGATGCAGGCCGGATCGGTGGCGGAGCGGCGCGAGCTCATCGATACTGCGGTGGCCGACGGGTGCAGGGCCATGATCGAACGCCTTGTCATTGATGCCCTGCCGGATACGCGGACACTGGCGGAACGGCGGCGGCTGCAAGAGCCCGATGAGGAGATGCCGGACGAGTGGCCGCATCGCGATGAAGCCAACACCTCAACCCTGCGGCGGGCCGTCGAGTCTCTTCGTTGCTCCAGCCAAACCCTCACCCGCCCGGACGGGATTGAATATGTTTCGTGCAGGATGTTGCTTGCCGCGTGGGGCGGGATCAGCGCCCTCCCCGGAAGCGATCCTGTAACAGCGGCAAATCCAGACCCAGGCCCAGGATTATCCGAGGTGTGCCGCAATTGTGTCGCGTGCCATGCGCAGACCGGAGTGGATGGTGGCCAAATGGCGGAGTTGCGGCAGCATCTGCGGCTGCCGCGTGCGACTCCAAGTTCTTTCATCGTGCCCCCCCCACCCACGCCCACGCACAAAGGCCCGGCCATTGTGTTCCTCTTCAGCGGAGGTGTTTTCCGAGGGGTGTTTCAAGTGGGTTTTGCCAATGCGGTGAGCGAACTGGGTATCCAGCCGGATGTCGTGGCCGGGGCTTCGGTCGGCACCATCATCGGAGCTTTCACCAGCAGGGTTTTGCGAAACCGGCGGGCTCCGACCTGCTGGAGCGGCAACGCCAGACACGCCGTATCGCCGCCACTTTTCTAACGGTTGACCGCTTCGTGCTCACCGACCGCTTCGCGGATTTCATCCGCCATTTCGCCATCCATGTCGCTTCCGCCGACTTCTCGCCGCACGACATCGACATGGTCTTCCGGCGCTACGAAATGGACTCCGGCATCACGTTTGGCCGGCGGTCCCGGCGGGTCTTCTCCGGCATGGAGCGGCTCTTTTATCTGACTCCCTTTGAACTGCTGGAACTGGCGCGAACCCTCCGCATGTCCGACTGGCAAGGCGCGGCAAAACAAATCAGGAAGCAACTGCAGGGCATGGTGGACCGCTATGGCGTGGGTCTGGAACTGCTGGGGTCGGAGCCGCTC
>JAPLUJ010000124.1 GCA_026397695.1 Verrucomicrobiota bacterium
TGTTGTCCGTGCAGGAGGAGGAGCGCCGCAAGATCAGCCGCGAGCTGCATGATGTCATCGCCCAAACGCTTTCGGGTATCAACGTGCGGCTCGCCACCCTCAAAACGGAGTCCGCAGGCAGCATCGCAGAACTGCACAAAAAGATCTCCAGCACCCAACGGCTGGTGGAAAAATCCGTGGATATCGTCCATCGCTTCGCAAGGGAGTTGCGCCCGACCGTGCTCGATGACCTGGGCTTGATCCCGGCCCTCCAGTCGTTCATGAAGGGCTTCATGGAGGATACCGGCATCCGCGTCAGCTTCAAGGTGTTCGCCGGGATCGAGGAAGCCAACGGCACGACGCGCACCATGCTCTATCGGGTCGCCCAGGAGGCGCTCAACAACGTCGCCCGCCATGCCAAGGCAAGCCAGGTGGAGGTGAGCATCAAGTACCTGGACGGCATCATTCACATGGACATCAAGGATGACGGACAGGGTTTTGATGCGGACGGGAAATCCAACCCGAAACAACACAATCGTCTGGGACTCATCGGCATGCGGGAACGCGTCGAGATGGTCGGCGGAACGTTCCGCGTGGAGTCCACCCCGGGCAACTCTACCACCGTCCACGTCGAGATCCCGGCGGAAAAAAAACCAAGCTAAGCACACGCCTCTCTAACTCCACCACTTTGGACCCGATGGAGTAATGGAGTAATGGAGTAATGGAATCGAAGACATCACTCCACCACTCCACCACTCCACCACTCCACCACTCCACCACTCCACCACTCCATGCTCCTCACGACTTCAATCTATCAAATGCATCTCAAATGGATCGCAGCGCTGGTTGCCACTGCCTTGCTGGTGGCGCTGGGCGTGGGGGGCGCATTCCAGTTCTTCCACCAGTCCGAGCAAGCCGCCGCACTGCGACAGCAGACCCATCTTGCCATCAAAAGCACCAACGATCTCAAGGACAGGCTGACCGCCGCCGAGACCGGTCAACGCGGATTTGCCCTCACCGGAAACGAGGCGTTTTTGCAACCGTATTTGGCGGTACGTGACGGCATCCCCAACCATCTCAAGGATTTGCGCCAGAGGATCCACCAGCAGGAGGCTCTCCAACATGTGGACGCATTGCCACCGTTGATCGATGCCAAATTGGCCGAAATGTCGCAAGTCATCAACCTACGTCGCAACAACGACACCGCGGCCGTCCTGGCACGCGTTGGCAGTGGTGAAGGCAAACGTCTGATGGACGCCATTCGTGCCGAAGTGAGTGGGATTGTCGCACTGGAGGAAGCCGAATTGAAGAAGACCGATGCACGGTTCCAATCTAACATGCGCGGGTTGTTTGCCCTCATCGTCTGTGCCAGCCTGCTCATCCTCCTGCTGTCACTCGCGTTCTCCTATTTCATCTATCAAAAATGGCGGCGGCGGCTCGACCATCTGGTCCACCAGGAAACCCGGCATTTGCTGGAAATCCAGGAGCAAACCAGCCGCCAGCTCCAGCAAGCCAATGTCAAGCAAGCCAATGTCACCTTGCGCGACAGCGAGGAAAAACTCGCTGTGACACTCAGCTCGATCGGTGACGCCGTGTTGGCCACCGACGTCAAAGCGTGTGTGACAAGTCTCAACCCCGTGGCGGAACAACTCACCGGTTGGACCCAGGCGCAAGCCAGCGGCCGCCCGGTGGCCGAGATCTTTCACATCATCAACAAGGAATCCCGCCAACCCGCCACCATCCCGGTCATGGATGCCTTGGAGCATGGCACGATTCAGGGCCTGGCCAATCACACCGTGCTGATCGCTCGCGATGGCCATGAATCTGATATTGCCGACAGTTGTGCGCCGATCCGGGACCGCGACGGCAAAGTAGTCGGTGCGGTGCTGGTATTTCGCGATGTCACGGAGGAATATGCCGTGCAGCAGTCGCTGCGCGACACCACCGCGCTGGTCCAGACGATCCTCAACACCGTGGTGGATGGCATTGTCACTTTCCATGCTTCCGGCGGCACGGTCGAAACCGTCAATCCTGCTGCGGAACGGATGTTTGGCTATACCGCGGCTGAACTCCACGGCCAAAACTTCAGCAGACTCATCCCCGAGCTTGAGCAAGATCAGGGCAATGGTTTTATCGCTGAGCTCGTCGCTAACGGCAAACCTCACTCCAGCGGTTTCGAACGCGAAGTCGTCGGTCGCCGCAGGGATGGCAGCTTATTTTCGTTAGAGATTGCCACCAGCGAAATGTGGCTGAATGACCAGCGTTACTTCACCGGAATTCTGCGTGACCTCACCGCCCGCAAACAGGCCGAGGAGTCGCTGCTCAAAGCGGGAGCCTTGCAGAGCGCCATTTTCAACAGCGCCAACTTCTCAAGCATCGCCACCGACGCCAAGGGCGTCATCCAGATTTTCAACGTCGGTGCCGAGCGGATGCTCGGTTATGCCGCCGCCGAAGTGATGAACCAGATCACACCGGCCGACATTTCCGACCCGCAGGAAGTGATCGCACGCGCCGCGGCACTCAGCGTGGAACTCGGCACCCCGATCACGCCGGGTTTCGAAGCTCTGGTGTTCAAAGCCTCGCGCGGCATCGAGGATATCTACGAGTTGACCTATATCCGCAAGGATGGCAGCCGCTTCCCCGCGGTGGTTTCGGTCACCGCCTTGCGCGACGATCAAAACTCCATCATCGGCTATCTGCTCATCGGCACCGATAATACCGCACGCAAACAGGCCGAGGAGGCGCTGCTCAAAGCGGGAGCCTTGCAGAGCGCCATATTCAACAGCGCCAACTTCTCAAGCATCGCCACCGACGCCAAGGGCGTCATCCAGATTTTCAACGTCGGTGCCGAGCGGATGCTCGGTTATGCCGCCGCC
>JAPLUJ010000340.1 GCA_026397695.1 Verrucomicrobiota bacterium
GACACCATGGAAACCGAGATGTCCCGCCTCATCGACGCAGCCATGGCAGGGCACGCGGCCGGGCTTCAGGTCAATGCCGGCCACGGCATCAATTATACCAACATCACCCGTATTCTAACAATCCCGCATCTCGCGGAACTCAACATCGGCCATTCGATTGTCGCGCGGGCCGTGCGCGTCGGCATGACCACCGCAGTGAGGGAAATGAAGGATCTCATGGCCCATTACCCCGCCTGATCATGCGTGTTTTCGGTATTGGCATCGACGTGGTGGAAGTGGCGCGCATCGCCTCCGCAATGCAACGACACGGCACGCCGTTCCTGACCCGCTTGTTCACCGCCGGAGAGCGCGATTATTGCGAGTCGCGTAAAACCCCGGCGCTGCACTACGCCGCGCGTTTTGCCGCCAAGGAGGCGGTGTCCAAGGCGCTCGGCACGGGCATCGGCGGCCATGCCGGATGGCTCGACCTTGAAATCGTCCACAACCCGGCCGGCACGCCGCAACTTTGTCTCAGGGGTGCCGCCGCATCCTTTGCCAATAACCACGGCATCACTGAAATCCACATCAGCCTCACCCACGCCCGCCATTACGCGGCTGCCAACGCCATCGCCATCGCCGGCACCTCCTGATCGCAGATCACCCAGCAAGTGGACACTTAACTCATCGCATCGCGTCTACAATAGTGACCCGCTTTATGGAGCCACTCCACGCACTGTTTGCATCCGATCAATGACACACCGGGCAGGTGCTGAGTTGAGTGAAGAAATCGTGGCCCTTGTTATCGACGAGGATGAAGGCGGGGAAGTTCTCCACGGTGATTTTCCACACGGCTTCCATGCCGAGTTCCGGGAAGGCGACGACTTCCTGGGACTTGATGTGGTCCCGGGCTAACAGCGCGGCGGGTCCGCCGGCCGAGCCGAGGTAAAAGCCGCCGTGTTTTTTGCAGGCCTCGGTGACGGCTGGCGAGCGGTTGCCCTTGGCGAGCATCACCATCGAGCCGCCATGGGATTGGAAAAGATCCACATAACTGTCCATCCGCCCGGCGGTGGTCGGACCGAACGATCCTGACGGCATCCCCGCCGGAGTCTTGGCCGGACCGGCATAATACACCGGATAATCCTTGAAGTAATCCGGCAGAGCGCCCTCGGCATCAAGGATTTCCTTGAGTTTCGCATGGGCGGAGTCGCGGGCCACGATGATCGTTCCTGTTAGAGCAACGGCGGTAGTCACCGGGTATTTGCCCAGCGTCTTGAGGGTTGCGGCCATGCCGAGGTCGAGGTTCACGGGCACCCCCTGGAACTTCCAATCGCGGTATTTTTCCGGAATGAAACGACCGGGATCCTTCTCGAGTTTTTCCAGGAAGATGCCGTCCTTGGTGATCTTCGCCTTGGCCTGTCGGTCCGCCGAGCAGGAAACCCCGATGCCCACCGGGCACGACGCCCCGTGCCGCGGCAGACGCACGACACGCACGTCGAGCGCAAAGTATTTGCCGCCGAACTGCGCCCCGATCGCGGTTTCCCGTGCCAGCGCTAACAATTCCTGCTCCAGTTCCAGATCGCGGAATGCCTGGCCGAATGGATTACCGGCGGTGGGCAGCGCGTCATAGTATTTGGTGGACGCCAGTTTCACGGTCTTGAGACAGTTCTCCGCAGAGGTGCCGCCGATGACAAACGCCAGGTGATAGGGCGGGCACGCCGCCGTGCCGAGCGACTTCATCTTTTCATGGCAGAACTCCTTGAGCCGCACCGGATTGAGCAGCGCCTTGGTTTCCTGATAGAGATAGGTCTTGTTCGCCGAGCCGCCGCCCTTGCTGACAAACAGGAATTTATAGGCGTCGCCCACGGTGGTATAAAGATCGATCTGCGCGGGCAGGTTGGTCCTGGTGTTGACCTCGTCATACATCGTCAGCGGTGCGGTCTGCGAGTAACGCAGGTTCTCCTTGATATATGTCTGATAGATCCCCCGCGAGAGAAACTCCGCGTCCTCGCATCCGGTCCAGACCTGTTGGCCTTTGTGGCCGATGATGGTGGCGGTGCCGGTGTCTTGACAGAACGGCAGGATGCCATGGGCGGCGATCCCCGCGTTCTTGAGCATCATCAGGGCGACCATGCGGTCGTTTTCCGAGGCCTCCGGATCCTCGAGGATCGCCGCGACCTGCGCAAGGTGAGCCGGTCGGAGCATGAAATTGATGGCCTTGATCGCTTCCGCAGCCAACAACGTGAGACCCTCCGGCGCGATCTTGATCACCGGCTTCCCCTCGAACTCCGCCATGGCGACGTGATCCGTGCTGATGCATTCATACTCAGTGGTGTCAGGACCGAGCGGATCGGGATCCTGGTAGAAAAAAGGGGAGTCGGACATGGCTTGTGTCATCATCCTACCCCGCCATGGCCCCGCCTGCAAACCGCTTTCTTCGCCGCCAACAAGCGATCGCGGATCGCACCACTTGCGGAAAGTGGCTGTGGCATCCAGCCGCAGACGGTGCCTGGAGCGTCCCGCTCTGGAAATCCATGCCTCTAACATGCTCGGAGCGCAGCTGTCCCGGTTGCGTCGGCAGGCGCTCGTCCCGAATTCCGGGCAGTGATGCGGGTCTCATCCCGCTTGCGATTATCTAACATAACAGGCGAGACGCCCGTTTTCCATGACCGCCGGGACGGCCAATCCTGTTCAATTAAGAAATTCGAACCGCAGATGGACGCAGATGAACACAGATAAAATCAAAAATCTCTCTTCATCTGCGTCTATC
>JAPLUJ010000533.1 GCA_026397695.1 Verrucomicrobiota bacterium
CAACCTGACGCTGTATCCGTGTGCCGTGATCAACCGCTCCAAACCTGCTAGAATGGACTGATCATCATCCAGCACCAGTATCAAATGATCCCCGCGCGTCATGCAGTCCTCCCGGTCGTCAATGGTTGAACACGGGAATGCGTGGCCAGTCGTTGGCCGGCGGCCCATTCGTCAGGAAATAACAGGTGTGTGGAGGCCATCGTCAGTGGTGATCCTAGCAGATTGGAACCTTCAGGTGGCATGGTGCTTGGTATAGGATGATGAGGAATGTCCCGGCAGGGCCACGCGGAACGTTGCGCCGATTCCACCGGCATTGTTGCCACCCTTGACGCTGCCGCGATGGGCCTCGACAATGGTCTGGCAGAGACGCAGTCCGATCCCCAGTCCTTCCGGCTTGGTGGTGAAAAACGCGGTAAACATCCGGGCCATGGCCTCGGGCGTGATCCCGGTCCCGGAATCGCGCACACTCAACTCGACCCCTCCATCGGCCAGCGGACACGCCATGATGGCCACCCGCCGCCGGTCGGGCGGGCAGTTGGCGCAAGCATCGAACGCGTTGCGCACCAAATTGAGGATCACCTGGCTCAGTTGCACCGCGTCACCCTGCACCAGCGGCAAGTCGTGGTCGCACCCATTCTCAAGCAGGACTTGGCGATTGTCGGCTTCCTGTCGCAACAGGCCGAGGACGCCCGCAACCAAGTGGTTGATGTCGAGCCACTGGTGGGTCGGTTGCTCGGGATGCGCGAGCAGTCTGAGATGGAGTATGGCATCCCTCATGCGTGCAATGTCGGCCTCGACGTCCTTGAGGATTTCCAACGAACCGCAGCCCTGCGATTCACAGGCTTTGACTCTGTCCAAGGCGACCGCGAGGTTGGCCCCGATGGCACAGAGCGGTTGGCCAAGCTGATGGATGATGCCGGCGCTGACCTCACTGACCATGGCGAGGCTCAGGGCGTGCTCGAGTTCGATCTGCTGGGCTTGCAGTTTGGCGGCCGCCTGCTTGATCGTGGTGAGGTCGCGCAAGGCGGAGATCCGCGTTTCCCGCCCCTGCCATTGACTCATGCGGGCATGTGCTTCACCCGGAAAAGTAGAGCCATCCTTGCGCAAGCCGACGAACTCGAAGGTGATCTCGTGTTCGTCACGGATGTTCCGGGCGACCGTTGGCCGCGACTCCGGAGCCATGAAATCCACCACCGGTCGGTCTATCATCTCGCCCAGTTCGTAGCCGAAGAGCAGGGCGAGTTGGGGGTTGCCGTCTATCAGAATGTCGCCCTCACTGATTGCGATGCCTTCGAAGGTCGCCCCGGCCAGTTGGTGGAGGTGGTCTTTGCTCTGCTGGAGTTCCAAGGTTCGCTCAACCACGCGCTGTTCGAGCGTCCGGTTCCAGTCCCGCAGGATGAGTTCCGCCTGTTTGCGCTCGGTGATGTCCAGGTTAACGCCGACATAGCGGATGATATTGCCCGCAGCGTCATGCTGTGGTGTCGCCAATCCTTGTACCCAAGTGACTTCGCCATCCCGGTTCCGAAAACGGTATTCCAGGCTCCATTGACCTTGGGACTCAGTCATGCGCTTCCAATCCTTCATCACGGTATCCAGATCCTCAGGATGGATGCCGTGGGTCCAACCCATGCCTAGCGCCTCCTGCAAATCCAGCCCGGCCATCTTGCACCATGCGGCGTTTGCATACAGACAATAACCTTCGTGGTCGGTAAGGTAGATACCCACGGGCGCGAACATCGCAAGAGTGTGGAATCGTTGTTCGCTCTCGCTCAACTCCGCTTCCATCAGCTTGCGCCCGGTGATGTCCATGACCGCCGATTGGTATCCTATCAATTTACCATTCTCATCCCGGACGGTGGTCGCCACGCTATGGGCGATGAAAGTCGAGCCATCCTTTCTCTTCGCGGTAAATTCGCCCTCCCATTGCCCGGTGCTCTTGAGGGCGGTGAGGATGGCAAAGGCCTCGTTCAGGTCGTAGAAGAAATGCGGTATGGGTTTGCCGACGACTTCATGCTCGTGCGCGTAACCCCAGACCCGGAGGTACGCAGCGTTGGCCTCGGTGATGGTGCCCTCCAGGTCGGCAATGCTATTGGCGGAGATCGATTCGTCGAAAACAAAACTCTTGAGCCGCAGGGCCGCCGCGATCTGTTTGCGCCCGGTGATGTCGGTGATCACGACGTGGCACACCTGCTGGCCCCCGACGTCCCGCGTGACTTTGGCCGCATGATGCGCCCAGAACCGCGTGCCGTCGTTTTTCACCATCGGCAGTTCGCAATTTTGCGGCGCGCCGGTCTCGAAGAGCCGCTGGCAGTGCCCGTGGAAACTGCTGTGGTATTCCTCACTAATGAATCGCGAGATCGATTGCGTGACCAATTCGTCCCGGGTGATGCCCAGCAAGGTGGTGGCGGTGAGGTTGGCTTCAAGAATCCGCCCCGACTCGCTGAGGGTGACATAGCCCACCGGTGCCTGATCGTACAGGTCGGAATAGCGTGCCTGCGTGTCGGCCAGATCCTCCTGGGTCCGGCGCAGTTCCTTATTGTGCATTGCCAACTCGATGTTCTGGACTTGCAGTTCGTGCAACATGCGCTGCATCGCCTCGGGTGACATCTCCGCAAGGTTTTCCGACACCGGCTCAGCTTTGTGGATGCTTTGATTCATCGGGTTACAATTTCATAAAGCGTGCATACTGGTCGCCATCCGTTAGAGCAAGTCATATTCTGGAAATTCCGCATGCCTGGTTCGGTCAGGATCCACCCAGGGTCACGCGCCGCTTAGCGGCGGCCTCACAGGCACGCCGCGGCTGGCGAAGTGGCGTTTGGCCTCGCCGACGGTGAATTTCCCGAAGTGGAAGATGCTGGCGGCGAGCACGGCGTCGGCCTTGCCCTTATTGAGCACGTCCACCATGTGATCGAGGGTGCCCGCGCCGCCGCTGGCGATGACCGGGATGCCCACCGCCGTGGAGACAGCGGCGGTCAGTTCAATGTCGTAGCCGGCCTGGGTGCCGTCCGCGTCCATGCTGGTGAGGAGGATTTCCCCGGCACCGCGGGACCACACCTCCTTGGCCCACTCGATCACGTCGAGGCCGACGGGGGTGCGCCCGCCATGGGTGTAAACGCCCCATTTGCCGGGGCTCTCGCGTTTGGCGTCGATGGCCACCACGATGCACTGGCAGCCGAAGGCCTTGGCCCCGGCATCGACCAGTCCGGGGGTTTGCACCGCTGCGGTGTTGATGCCGACCTTGTCCGCGCCGGCAAGTAACATCTCACGCATGTTCTCCACCGTCCGGATACCGCCGCCCACGGTGAGCGGAATGAAACAATGCTCGGCGGTGCGCCGGACCACCTCCACCATCGTGCGGCGATGGTCGGAGGACGCGGTGATGTCCAGAAACACCAGTTCGTCGGCTTCCTGCGCGTTGTACGCCATCGCGCAGGCAACAGGATCCCCAGCGTCAATCCAATCGACAAAGTTCACCCCCTTGACGACGCGGCCGTCGGTGACATTAAGGCAGGGAATGATTCGTTTCGCGAGCACGCTGGG